>NZ_CP191446.1:3340000-3513569 GCF_050500175.1 Neorhizobium sp. DAR64872/K0K18 | reverse complement strand
GGCTTTTTCAAAAATGTCATTTTTCTTTCACAACCCCTCGGAAGCCACTGATACGGCGTAGAATTTGGGCAGTGATGACAAAGCGTGCAGTTGTGATGGAGTAGGCTGCCTTTGCGGAAGTGGCTATTCCTATGTCAGGACGGATTGCTAACAGAGGTCCGTCCCAGCCCTGATTCCCTGGTTGCCCTATCCGGTCTTCGAGGGCTAGCTCCCGCGTCGTGGCGCGTATCTGTCTCTATATAGAGAGAGTTATATAGAGAGCGTTCAAAAGCGAGTTCAGGAATGTCTGCGTCATTACCTTCTGCATCGTCAGGCGCGGCCCTCATCGCAGGGCTGCCGAAGCTTCCGGTCTCGGATGTGCTTCCTCAGATCCTGTCGGCGCTGCGTGACGGCAACCGGGCCGTGATTTCCGCGCCACCCGGCGCCGGCAAGACGACACTGGTGCCGCTGGCACTTCTCTTTGAACCGTGGTGCGGGGGCAAGATCATCCTGCTTGAACCGCGGCGGCTTGCGGCGCGCGCCGCAGCGGCACGCATGGCCTCTCTTATAGGAGAAGAGGTGGGCGGTCGCGTCGGCTACAGGATGCGTCTCGACAACCGGGTTTCCGCGGCAACCCGGATCGAGGTTGTCACCGAAGGCGTGTTCGCGCGCATGGTGCTCGACGATCCCGAACTTGCGGGCGTCTCCGCTGTCATCTTCGACGAATTCCACGAACGCTCGCTCGATGCGGATTTCGGTCTGGCGCTTGCGCTCGATGTCCAGTCGGCGCTGCGGGAAGACCTTCGCATCCTCGTGATGTCGGCAACGCTCGATGTCGAGCGCGTTGCCGGGCTTCTTTCCGATCCGCCTGTCATCGTCAGCGAGGGACGAGGCCACCCGATCGAGATTCGCCATCAGGACAGGCCTAGCGGCGAGCGGATCGAGGATACGGTCTCGCGCGCGATCATCGAAGCGCACCGTTCGGAAACCGGATCCATCCTTGCCTTTCTGCCGGGCCAGGCGGAAATCCTGCGCACGGCTGAGCGACTGCAAGGACGTTTTGGTCCTGAAACGCTGGTGGTGCCGCTTTACGGCAATCTTTCGCAGCGGGATCAGGATCTGGCGATCAGGCCCTGCCCGGCCGGTCAGCGCAAAATCGTGCTTGCGACCTCGATCGCCGAGACGTCGATCACGATCGACGGGGTGCGCCTCGTGATCGACAGCGGTTTGCAGCGGCTTCCGGTGTTCGAGCCTTCGACAGGCATTACTCGACTGGAAACCGTGCGGGCCTCGCGCGCCTCGGCGGATCAGCGGGCCGGACGCGCCGGGCGAACCGAACCGGGTATCGCCATTCGTCTGTGGCATGCCGGCCAGACGGCGGCCCTGCCGGCATTCACGCCACCGCAGATCCTTGCGAGCGATCTCTCTAGCCTCGTCCTCGACCTTGCCCATTGGGGCGTGGAGGATCCGGCATCGTTGGCGTTTCTCGATCCGCCGCCCGCCGCTGCCTTCAAGGAGGCGAAAAGCCTTCTGACCCAGCTCGGCGCCTTCAATGAGCAGGGACGGTTGACAGCGCGGGGAAAGACCATGCGCGACATGGCGCTGCCGCCGCGGCTTGCGGCGATGACGATTTCGGCGGCAGATGACGGCCACGGAAGGCAGGCCTGTCTGCTCGCCGTGCTCCTGACCGAACAGGGGCTTGGCGGATCGGATGTGGATCTCGACGAGAGGCTGAGACGGTTTCGCAATGAAAAGGGCGAGCGCGCCGACGCCGCAAGGCGGCTTGCGGACCGGATCGCCTCAGGTCTCCCCCGCAAGGCGCAACCGGGTTTGCCAGCGACAGCCGGCCAGCTTCTGCTGCACGCCTATCCGGACCGTGTGGCAATCCAGCGCGGCGGGCGTGGCCGGTTCGTGATGGCAAACGGCCGCGGGGCGGAACTGCCCGAAACCGATCGGCTTGCGGGTGCATCCATGCTTGTTATCGCCGATCTTTCCGGCCGGGCCGTCAAGGCGCGGATCCTTGCAGCAGCAGAAACCAGCCGAGGAGAGATCGAGGCCGAGCTGGATGATCTGATTATCCGCCAGGATGAGACGGTGTTCGACCGCCAGAGCCTGAAGCTGCGGGCCCGCAAGGTGACACGGCTTGGCGCCATCGTGTTCGAAGAAAAGCCGCTGCCCCGCAAGACGGGCGAAGCCGCTGCCCTGGCACTTGCCGAGGGTGTGCGGGAGCTGGGCCTTCAGGTTCTACCGTTTTCCAAGGACGGCGCGCAGCTGCGTGAACGGCTGGATTTCCTTCACCGCACGATCGGTGCGCCTTGGCCTGATATGGATGATGCAGCACTGCTCGATCGGCTTGCCGAATGGTTCGTTCCGTTTCAGGGACAGGCCTCCGGCATCGACGCGATCCAGCCCGGCAGTCTTTCGGAAGGGCTGCGCTCGCTTGTTCCCTACGACATCCTGCAGGATCTGGGACGCTTGGCACCGACGCATTTCGAAGCGCCGACCGGACAGCGGCATCCGATCCGCTACGATGGAGACGAGCCGACCCTGTCGATCCGGGTTCAGGAACTGTTCGGGCTGAAGACCCATCCGGCTGTAGCGGGCGGGCGCCTGCCGCTGCTGCTCGAACTGACATCGCCCGCGCACCGGCCGATCCAGACGACAAGAGACCTCCCCGGTTTCTGGTCAGGATCGTGGAAGGATGTGCGCGCCGACATGCGAGGACGCTATCCGAAACATCCGTGGCCGGAAGATCCGGCAGAGGCTCTGCCGACGGCGCGGGCGAAACCGCGCGGGACATGATAGGCAGACGTGACAGAATGCCGCCTGCGACCACGAGATGCGGCGCGCTATGAAAAGCGTCGTGACAGTCGAAGCGGAAAGCGGGACATAGAAGAGATGGCGACCAGAGACATGTCCGGCGACGAGATGGCGACCAGCGAAAGCGGCGTCATCGCCCTTTCCGATGCGGTGCGCAGCCGATCCAGCCGGCGGATGCGCCTGCAGACGCTGGTGCGGCTGCGCTGGCTTGCGGTTGCCGGACAGACGGCAACGGTGGTGATCGTCGCGTTAGTGCTGCAGTTCCCGCTGCCCCTGATGGAGGCGGCAATCCTGATCGCGGCGCTTGCCGTGGCGAACCTTACCCTCTCGGCCTGGTTTCCAGCGACGCATCGGCTGGGACCGCGGTCCGTCATTGCGCTTCTGGGCTTCGATCTTCTGCAGATGGCGTCGCTGTTGTTTATCACCGGTGGCCTTGCCAATCCCTTCGCGCCGCTGATCTGCGTGCCGGTGATCATTTCGTTTGCCTCGCAACCCTTGCGCCATTCGATCATGCTGATCGTGTTTGCCCTGATCTGCACCACCACCATCGCCTTTTCGCCCTTCGACGTGCCCTGGTATGCGGGCCAGACGCTGGAGACGCAGCCGGTGATGCAGATCGGCGTCTGGTGCGCGATCGCCTCGATGATGATGTTTGCCGCCTTTTATGCCTACCGCGTCTCGAGCGAGGCGGCGCTTCTGGCGGATGCGCTGGCCGCAACCGAACTGGTGCTGGAGCGGGAAAAGCACCTGTCGCAGCTCGACGGACTGGCGGCCGCGGCCGCGCACGAGCTTGGAACGCCGCTTGCCACGATCAGCGTCGTTGCCAAGGAAATGCTGCGCGACCTGCGCGAAGACGACCGGTTTCGCGAAGACGTGCTTTTGCTGCGCAGCCAGAGCGAACGCTGCCGCGATATCCTGCGCCGGCTGACATCGCTGTCGACCGAGAGCGAGGAGCATATGCGCCGTCTGCCGCTGTCGTCGCTGATCGAGGAGGTGATTGCGCCGCATCGGCAATTCGGCATCGATGTGGAACTCGTCGAAAAAAGCGACATTGCCGGCGAGCCGGTCGGCAATCGCAACCCGGCAATTCTCTATGGTCTCGGCAACCTTGTCGAGAATGCCGTCGATTATGCCAGAGAGAAGGTCACGGTGACCACCGAACACACCGCGTCGCGGGTCGCCATCACGATCGAGGATGATGGGCCGGGTTATGCGCCGGATATACTCGCCCATATCGGCGAGCCCTATATGACCACGCGGTCTCGCGAAGACGAAAGCGCGGGTGGGCTCGGGCTCGGGCTCTTCATCGCCAAGACGCTGCTGGAGCGATCGGGGGCATCGCTCAAGTTCGGCAACCGCGATGCCGGCAAGGCAGGCGCCCGGATCCGGATCGAATGGCCGCGCAGCCTGATGGACCGGCCGGCGATAAAATGAGTGGCCGCTTTGCCAACGCGACCCATATTGAAGTGCAGCAACGGACCGTTGTCCGTGGAGACAGACGATGGATACGAATTCTGAAAACATGCCCGCCCTCGACGATGCCCAGCTCGGAGACGATCCGTTCCTGCTTCTCGTCGATGACGACGGTCCGTTCCTGCGGCGTCTGGCGCGCGCCATGGAAAGCCGCGGCTTTATCGTGGATGCAGCGGAATCGGTCGCCGAAGGGATCGCCAAGGCCGAAGCCCGGCCGCCGAAATATGCCGTGGTCGATTTGCGGCTGGGTGACGGCAACGGTCTCGACGTGATCGAAGCCATCCAGAAGTCCGGTTCGGACACCAAGATCGTGGTGCTGACCGGCTACGGCAATATCGCGACCGCGGTGACGGCTGTTAAGCTCGGGGCGCTCGACTATCTGTCGAAGCCTGCGGATGCGGACGACGTGTTCAACGCGTTGATGCAGCGCCCGGGCGAAAAGGCCGATGTGCCCGAGAACCCGATGTCTGCCGATCGGGTGCGTTGGGAACATATCCAGCGCGTTTACGAGGCTTGCGAGCGCAATGTTTCGGAAACCGCAAGGCGGCTGAACATGCACCGGCGCACGCTGCAGCGGATTCTTGCCAAGCGCGCACCGAAGTAAGTCGCCGGTCAGATGTCGTCGAAGCTTTTGCCGGTCGCCCATTCGGCCAGCATCAGCCTTCTTGCGGCAACGCGGGAGAAATTCAGCATGATCGATTTGCGCGACGCGGGCGCAAGCCTGTGTTCCGGCGCCTCGCGCATCTGGTGGGCGCCGTAGCCATCGGACAGGAACAGGCCGCAATCCTCCGGAAAGATATCGAGCGGAACGTCCTTGTGGGTGGCGAAGAACAGCCGGTCGCAGGAGGCGCGGTAATCAGGCCATTTGCGATCCACCCGGAAGTCCTCGATGGACGTCTTGATCTCGATGATCCAGATCTCGCCCTTCTCCGACACTGTAATCAGATCGGCGCGGCGACCATTTGAAAGCGCCATTTCCGGAAGAATGGCATGCCGCATGTCATGGAGCAGGATCTGCATGCCCCGGCGGACCATCATGGCCCGCGACGACTGACGGCCGTCGACCAGCGGGTTATTATTGGCAATATTCAATATCGTCATGCACTTGACCTGTCACAGCCCCTCCGGGGGGTTACGGATGTTGCAAAAAGGACATTGCCTTTTGCATTCGTGGAAGCGCGATCCCCTGGCTCACTGCTATCGCTTGCCAAGCGCTGCGCTATGGAAAATAACGGGTCCGAAGGCGCCTGAGCGCCCATTTCAATCGATTCGTACATCAAGAGACATCCATGCGCTTTCGCAACAGCATGCTCGCACTCGGCCTGTTGGCAACCTCTGCCCTGGCCGGCTGCTCCACTACGTCCGACACACCCCGGACGGTCGCCCAGGCCGAAGCTCCGGTCCGTATCGAGACGGCGCAGATCTTTACCGATTCGTATGGGTCGATCACCGATGCAGGTTACACCCTGCCGGCGATCCCGATCAACCGGGTGAAGCCGCAGTTCGTTCGCCAGGTCGTCAATTACGAGACGAATGAGCGGCCGGGAACGGTCATCGTCAACACCCGCGAGCGTCATCTCTATTTCATCCTGCCGGGTGGTCGTGCGATGCGCTATGGTATCGGCGTCGGCAAGCAGGGCTTCGCATGGTCGGGTACCGCCTATGTTGCCTGGAAGCAGGAATGGCCGAACTGGCATCCGCCGAAGGAAATGGCAGTGCGCAAGCCGGACATCGCCCGTTATGTCGAAAACGGCATGGGCCCCGGTCTGTCGAACCCGCTTGGTGCACGCGCCATGTATCTGTTCAACGAAAAGGGCCAGGACACACTGTTCCGCCTGCATGGAACGCCGGAATGGGCCTCGATTGGCACCGCCGCTTCGTCGGGCTGCATCCGTCTTATGAACCAGGACGTGATCGACCTCTACAGCCGCGTCCGTCCGGGTCGCAACACCAAGGTCGTCGTGATCCAGTAAGGGTTCAACGCCTGCAAATGCAAAAGCCGCCGAGGATTTCCCGGCGGCTTTTTTGTGTCTGGGCGACGGACCGGATTAACCAGCCTTTGCCTTGAGTTCCAGCCGGCGGCGATGCAGGACCGGTTCGGTATAGCCGTTCGGCTGTTCGCGACCCTTGAGCACCAGTTCGAGCGCTGCCTGAAAGGCGACCGAGGCTTCGAAGTTAGCTGCCATCGGCGTATAGAGCGGATCGCCTTCGTTCTGGCCATCGACCACAGCCGCCATCCGCTTCAGCGTCTCGACGATCTGCTCTTCGGTGACAAGCTTGTGGTGCAGCCAGTTGGCCATATGCTGCGACGAGATGCGCAGGGTCGCCCGGTCTTCCATCAGCGCGATGTCGTTGATATCCGGCACCTTGGAGCAGCCGACGCCCTGGTCGATCCAGCGCACGACGTAGCCGAGAATGCCCTGCGCATTGTTGTCGAGTTCGCGCTGGATTTCTTCCGGCGTCCAGTTCGGCCGCGAGGCGACAGGCACCGACAGGATATCGGAGAGTTTGGCACGGGTACGGGTCTTCAACCCCTTCTGGACCTCGGCGACATCGACCGTGTGATAATGGGTGGCATGCAGCGTCGCCGCCGTCGGCGACGGGACCCAGGCGGTGTTGGCGCCCGCTTTCGGGTGACCGATCTTCTGCTCGAGCATCGCCGCCATCAGATCCGGCATCGCCCACATGCCCTTGCCGATCTGTGCATGGCCGGACAGCCCGCAGGCGAGGCCGATATCGACATTCCAGTTCTCATAGGCCGCAATCCAGGCTGCCTGCTTCATGTCGCCCTTGCGGATCATCGGGCCGGCTTCCATCGAGGTGTGGATCTCGTCGCCGGTGCGGTCGAGGAAGCCGGTGTTGATAAACACGACGCGCTCCTTCGCGGCGCGGATCGCTTCCTTGAGGTTGATCGTGGTGCGGCGCTCTTCGTCCATGATGCCCATCTTCATGGCATTGTCGGCAAGGCCGAGCGCCTGTTCGACGCGCGTGAAGATCTCGGCTGCGAAGGCCACTTCTTCCGGCCCGTGCATCTTCGGCTTGACCACATACATGGAGCCGAGCTTCGAATTCTTGCGGCGGCCGGTGATGCCGCCATCCTTGCGACCGATGTCGTGGATGGCGATCAGCGCCGTGACGACAGCATCCATGATGCCTTCGGGCACTTCATGGCCGTCGCGGTCGAGAATGGCCGGGTTGGTCATGAGGTGGCCGACATTGCGGATCAGCATCAGCGAGCGGGCTTTGACTTCGACGGTTGCGCCATTGGGCGCCGTATAGTCAAAATCCGGGTTGAGCGTGCGCAGGAAGTTCTTGCCACCCTTGGCAACCTCTTCCGCGAGATCGCCCTTCATCAGGCCGAGCCAGTTGCGATAGACGGCAACCTTATCCTCAGCGTCGACAGCGGCGACCGAATCTTCGCAGTCCATGATTGTGGTGATCGCCGATTCGATTCGCACATCAGAAATATGGGCCGGATCGTCCTTGCCGATCGCGGTTGCCGGATCGATGACGATTTCGACATGCAGGTTGTTGCGCACAAGCAGGATCCGGTTCGGTTCGCCCAGATAGCCGGCAAACTGCGTCGGATCGGTCAGGCCTGTCACCTCGCCGTTCGACAGCGTCACGAACAGGGCGGCATCTTCCACCTTGAAGGAGTCTGCATCCTTCCAGCTGGCGCCGGAAAGCGGAGCCGACTGATCGAGGAAGTCGCGCACCCAGGCGATTACCTGTTTGCCGCGGACAGGATTGTAGCCCTTGCCCTTGTCGGCACCATCCACTTCCGGGATGGCGTCCGTGCCATAAAGCGCATCATAGAGCGAACCCCAGCGGGCATTGGCGGCGTTTAGTGCATAGCGTGCATTCATCACGGGGACGACGAGCTGCGGGCCGGCGATGCCGGCAATTTCCGGATCGACGTTTTCCGTCGAGACCTTAAAATCGGGTCCTTCGGGAAGGAGATAGCCGATCTCGCGCAGGAATTCCTCGTAGGCAGCCAGGTCGTTCGGTGCACCGTGCTTGCGGTACCACTCGTCGATCTCGAGCTGAAACGCATCGCGCCTGGACAGAAGCGCCCGGTTCTTCGGCGCAAGGTCGTGAACGATCACGGAAAACTCGGCGAAGAAATGGTCGGCATCAATACCGGTCTCGGGAAGCGCTTCCGTAACCAGAAAGTCGTGCAGCTTCTGATCGATCTGCAGTCCGTTTTTTTCGATGCGAGTCATGCCGCGCCTCCCGTATGATTTTTTGGTGACATGCAGATTGCCCGCAAGACCCTGTCTGTCAATCGCCGACGATGCCATCGACCAGGAAATCATTGGCCGATATGGACCGCCTACAAGAGGTGTTTCACGTGGAGCGCCGACGGACCACCTTCATGGGTATTCCGTCCTGCGGCTGGGTGGTCAGTTTCTGGACGGGCCAGACTTTGGTGCCCGGAACCACATCGAACCGGTAGCGCTTCATCAGCACGGCAAGCGCGATCACCGCCTCCTGCATGGCAAAGACCGCACCGATACAAGTGCGCGGCCCCGCCCCAAACGGCAGGTACTGGAAGCGATTGATATTGCCGCGGTTTTCCGGAAGGAAGCGTTCGGGCATGAACGCGCGCGGCTTTTCCCAGTAGAGTTCATGCCGATGCAGTGTCCATGGCATGACGAGAACCGTCACGCCCGCATCGATGGTCACGGTCTCGCCCGTCGGGCTGGTCCAGCGATCGCCACGGATTGCCGCGCGGTTGATGGAGGGCGCCGGCGGATAGAGCCGCAGCGCTTCCTCGAAAGCGGCCCTCACCCAGGGCATTCTCTCCAGCCAGTCGACCGGTTCGGCCCCTTCGCTCAAGACCTGATCGATCTCCGTTTCCATCGCATCGCGCACATGCGGCGACTGGCCGACGCAATACAGCGTCCAGGCGAGCGCCCTCGCCGTCGTTTCGTGGCCGGCGCCGATGAAGGTCAGGATATTGTCTTCGATTTCCGCCATCGTCAGGCCGTCGGGCCCTTCGAGCTGCAGCAGCAGTGTCAGGAAATCCTGCGGTACGGCATCCGGCGTCTCGCGCATCCGCTTCTGGCGCTGGAGCATCGTATCGGCGACGACCTTGCGGAACTTGTCCAGCACGCGCTGGCCACCGATCCGCGTCAGGCGCGGCACCCAAGGCGGGGCGCGCAGAAGATCCATCGGATCGACACGGCCCATGCGATGCAGCAGACTGTCGACGTCATCGGAAAATTTCTCGCTCTCGGTGACGATCTCGCCGGAAAACAGTGTCTCGGAAAGGATGGCGAACGCAAGTTCCGTCATGTCGACCGAGATGTCGTGGACCGCGCCCGAAGGATGGTCGGCCGCATACTTCTCGACATACTCCTCCGACTTCGCCAGCATCTGGCCGGCAAATCCGCGGGAGTGGCGCGGCGTGAACACCGGTGCCATCGCCTTGCGCGAGCGCTTCCACACGGGCCCTTCCGCCGTCAGCAACCCGTCACGCAGGATCGGCCGCAGGATGAGCTGCCGGATCTCCGACATCTCGTAATTGGCGGAATTATCGACAAGAATGTGCCGGATGAGGCCCGGATCGTTGACGATGAGGGTGCGTTCCTTGAGGAACTTCGTCTCGATCCAGGGAAGCGTGTAGGACGGCTTTCCCCACAGTTCGAGCGGATTGCGCATCACGGTGCGGATGACTTCCAGCCGCGACGGCGGGACGGTGCGCGGCTCCGGTGCCGGTGGCACGAAAGGTTCGGGGCGCATGTCCATATGAAGGGTCCTCATCTTTAAGAGATGAAGAACATATCAGAACTCAGAAGAGCGATTTCAACTCGGCGATCTTATCGTTGACCAGCCAGCCGTAATAATTCTCTTCCGGCAAACCGCCGCGCGCCCTCAAGGCTGCCGCACGTTGTGCCGAGCCGCCGGTGTTATAGAGAGTGGCTGTGATGCCGGGATTGCGGGAGATATCGACATTCGCAATCGTCTTGTAGTCGTCGATCGAACGGCGGATGTTGGCCGCCATGTAGGCCAGCGACTTGTCCGGGTCCATGATAGCGTCATAGACTTCCGATGCCTTGTTCTCGTCCAGCTTCGGGTAACCGGAAACGCGGGCGACGGTGTCTGAAAACATCATCGCCGTCAGCGGATTGAGCTGGCCGAGGCCGAAGGTCTGGCCGGCATAGAAGGGCTGGAAGAAGACCGCGCTGAAACGATTGTCCGGAAACGCCTTGCCATCGACCTTGCGGCCACGGAAAGCGTCTTCCCAGACATTTTCCCGGCAGGTCCAGAGACGGTAGGAGTCGAGCCCCGTGCTGCATTTTGCAAATTGCGGGCGGTCGAGAAAATCCTTGATCGATTCGTCGTCGTAGCCGAAGCGGAAACTGTTGCCGGCATAGGCGGCGGCCTTGATGTAATAGGTCTGCAACCGGTCATAGGCATCGACATTATAGGTGTGCTCGCCAACGATCGCGCCGACGATATGGATCGGATCGAAGCCGTAGGCCGCTGCCGCAGATCTGATCTTGCCGATCAGTTTCTTGTCGGTTGCGAGCAGATCGCGGATCTTTTCATACTTGTCGTCGAAGGTGGTGCGGCCGGCGCGGGTTCGGCGCACGGAAGCACCCGGCACTTTCGGCTGCACCGTATTGCGGTTGCCTTCCGGCACGATGGTCACCGCGGCCGCGTAGGTCGTGGAAGCGGCCGTCCATGCGACGGTCATCAGAAATGCAAGCAGGAGGCGTTTCAAAATTGTCGTGTCCCAATTACGGTCTGCACTGATAACGCTCCAGACGCCGAAACAGTCAGGCGGGGGAGAGCGGCGCATCACGAAAGCGCGTCACCCTTACGTGAAGAGATGCTGTAATGTCGAGAGAGTGGCATTCAAAATAGCGTCACTGCCAAGGCGAGCAGCAGCCGGTCGTTGCCCGGCTGCCACGAATTCAAGGTCAGAGGATGTAACGCGACAGGTCGGTATCGTTGGCGAGATCGCCGACATGCTTGCGGACATATTCGGCATCGATCGTGATCGCCGTGCCGCCCTGATCGGGCGCGGTGAAGGAAATCTCGTCCAGCACGCGCTCCATCACCGTCTGCAACCGGCGAGCACCGATATTCTCGACAGTGGAGTTGAGATGCACCGCGACATCGGCCAGCGCGTCGAGCGCGTCATCGGTAAAGTCGAGCGCCAGATCTTCCGTGCCCATCAGCGCCTTGTACTGCCGGATCAGGCTTGCCTCGGTTTCCGTCAGGATGCGGCGGAAATCTTCCTTCGTCAGCGGCTTCAGTTCAACGCGGATCGGCAGGCGACCCTGAAGCTCCGGCAGAAGGTCAGACGGCTTCGACACGTGGAAGGCGCCGGAAGCGATGAACAGGATATGATCGGTCTTCACCGGTCCGTATTTGGTCGAGACCGTGGTGCCCTCGACAAGCGGCAACAGGTCGCGCTGCACGCCTTCACGTGAAACACCGGCGCCCATGCCGCCGTCACGGGCAGCGATCTTGTCGATCTCGTCCAGGAACACGATGCCGTCATTCTCAACCGAACGCACGGCTTCGCGCTGTATCACCTCGTTGTCGATCAGCTTGTCGGATTCGTCGCGCACCAGTTCGCCGTAGGACTTGGCAACGGTGGTTTTGACCTTCTTGGTGCGCCCACCCATCGCCTTGCCGAACATGTCGGAGAGGTTGAGAACGCCGATATTGCCGCCCGGCATGCCGGGAATGTCGAAGCCGGGCATGCCCGAACTGGTATCGGCCACCTCGATCTCGATTTCCTTCTCGTCAAGCTCTCCGCTGCGCAGGCGCTTGCGGAAACTGTCGCGGGTGGCAGGAGAGGCCGTCGATCCAACGAGCGCATCGAGCACGCGCTCCTCGGCACTTGCCTGCGCCTTCGCCTGCACTTCGGTGCGTTTTTTCTCACGGATCAGGCCGATGCCGATCTCGACGAGATCGCGGATGATCTGTTCGACGTCACGCCCGACATAGCCGACCTCGGTGAACTTGGTGGCTTCAACCTTGATGAAGGGAGCGCCGGCTAGCTTTGCAAGGCGACGAGAGATCTCCGTCTTGCCGACGCCGGTCGGCCCGATCATCAGGATGTTCTTCGGCATGACTTCGTCACGCAGGCTTTCGTCCAGCTGATGACGGCGCCAACGGTTTCGAAGCGCAATGGCAACGGCGCGCTTGGCGTCGTGCTGGCCAATGATGTGGCGGTCGAGCTCGGAAACGATTTCCCGGGGAGAAAAATTGGTCATGAGTTCCTCTTGGCGTCCCTCGTCAACCGTCCTGTCAGGCCCGGCCCGTGAGAGATCCTCTGGCTTGGATGGCGTTATTCGGCGTCGAGCGTTTCGACGACGAGATTGTGATTGGTGTAGACGCAGATATCGGCCGCGATATCGAGCCCCTTGCGGGCAACCTCTTCGGCCGACATGTCCGTGTCCATCAGCGCGCGGGCAGCCGCATAGGCGTAGTTTCCGCCGGAGCCGATGGCGATCGTGCCGTGTTCGGGCTCCAGCACATCGCCGTTGCCGGTGACGGCGAGCGTGATCGACTTGTCGGCAACCAGCATCATCGCCTCGAGATTGCGCAGATACTTGTCGGTGCGCCAGTCCTTGGCAAGTTCGACGGCGGCGCGCATCAGCTGGCCGGGATACTGCTCGAGCTTCTTTTCGAGGCGATCGAGAAGCGTGAAGGCATCCGCAGTGGCGCCGGCGAACCCGGCGATCACATCGCCGGTTTTGCCAATTCGGCGCACCTTGCGGGCATTGCCCTTCATCACCGTCTGGCCCAGGCTCACCTGACCGTCACCGGCCATCACCACCTTGCCGCCCTTTCGGACCGTAATAATCGTTGTCATTCCATATACCTCTAAAAGCCCCTGGAGGGCGCCTTCGATTGCGAGCCCCAGCGACGTTCATGGCGGCTCCGTTGAGCCCTATGTAAGTGGGCATCCGCCGAATACAATCTTGCCGAAACGGCACAGCGTACCGGCCGCGCTTCGGCCGTGCTTTTGCTGGATATTTGATCTGCCGCCTGATATGGAGCGCGCATAATAAGCATGGGTGACCTGATGGGCGATACGACAGCCACACGTACGGGAAGCGTTTCCCGCAAGACCAACGAGACCTCCGTTTCGGTTTCCGTCAATCTTGACGGCACCGGCACGTCGAAGATTTCGACGGGCGTCGGGTTTTTCGACCATATGCTGGACCAGCTGTCGCGCCATTCGTTGATCGACATGGAAATCGACGTGAAGGGCGACCTGCATGTCGACGATCACCATACGGTGGAAGACACCGGCATCGCGATTGGCCAGGCCATTTCCAAGGCGCTCGGCGACCGGCGCGGCATTGCCCGCTATGCTTCGCTCGATCTCGCCATGGACGAAACGATGACGAAGGCTGCGGTCGACGTGTCGGGCCGGCCGTTCCTGGTCTGGAACGTTTCGTTCTCGGCCCCGAAGATCGGCACGTTCGATACGGAACTGGTGCGGGAATTCTTCAACGCGCTGGCCCAGAATGCCGGGATCACGCTGCATATCCTCAACCATTACGGCGCCAACAACCATCATATCGCCGAGACCTGCTTCAAATCCGTGGCGCGCGTGTTGCGCATCGCGACAGAAATCGATCCGCGGCAGGCCAATCGCGTTCCTTCGACCAAGGGTACGCTTGCCTGACGCTTCCAGGAGTTTCATCCTTGAGAAGCTATCTCGTTCTGACGCCGAAAAATGGCCCCGACAGGGAGCACCGTTCCACCATCATCATGCCGGACGGCTTTTCCTGGCCGGCATTCCTGCTTTCCTGGATCTGGCTGTTCTGGCACCGGATGTGGATCGCCGGCGCGGTCGCACTCGCCATCCAGACCGGCAGCGGCGTTCTTTCGACCATGCCGGGTTTCGCGATCGGCGGCTGGCTGCTCGGCTTTGCGATGAACCTCATCGTTGCGCTGGAAGGCCGGCATCTCTATTCGCAGTCGCTGCAGCGCCGGGGCTACACGCTCGAAACTGTCGTGTTTGCGCAGGACAGAAGCACGGCCGAGCAGATGTATTTCTCCAATCTGCCGCAGCCTGAACCGAGCGCAATGCCTACTCTTTCCGAATGGGCGCCACAGACGAACACCCCTTCCCCCGCCGCTGCCGGATGGCAGAGTTCCGGCGCCGGACTTTTCGATCACGGAGCACGCTGATGCGCGTCGCAATCATCGACTACGGATCGGGCAATCTCCGATCCGCCACCAAGGCTTTCGAACGCGCCGCCCGCGAGGCCGGCATCGACGCTGAAATCGACCTTACCGACAAGCCTGACGCCGTCGCCTCGGCTGACCGCGTCGTTCTTCCAGGCGTTGGCGCCTATGCCGATTGCCGGGCGGGGCTTGATGCCGTTTCGGGGATGCACGAGGCGCTGATCGAAGCCGTCGAGACAAAAGCGCGGCCCTTCCTCGGGGTCTGCGTCGGCATGCAGTTGATGTCCTCGCGCGGGCTCGAAAAGACCACCAGCGAAGGGTTCGGCTGGATCAAGGGCGACGTCGTCGAGATGACGCCGTCCGATCCCGGCTTGAAGATCCCGCAGATCGGCTGGAACACGCTGGAGCTCGTCAACCCGCATCCTCTGTTCGATGGCATTCCGACCGGACCGGACGGGCTGCACGCCTATTTCGTGCACTCCTACCATCTGGCCGCCGCCAACCCTTCCGACGTGATTGCCACAACCGAATACGGTGGCGCGATGACGGCATTCGTCGGACGCGACAACATGGTGGGGGCGCAATTCCATCCGGAAAAGAGCCAGACACTTGGCCTCGCCCTGATTTCCAACTTCCTGCGCTGGAAGCCCTGAACATGATTCTTTTCCCGGCTATCGATCTCAAGGACGGCCAGTGCGTGCGCCTCAAGCTTGGCGACATGGAGCAGGCAACCGTCTACAATCCGGACCCTGCGGACCAGGCCAAGGCCTTTGAGGACCAGGGTTTCGAGTGGCTGCACGTAGTGGACCTCAACGGCGCCTTTGCCGGCGAAAGCGTCAATGGCACGGCCGTCGATGCGATCCTGAAGGCAACGAAGAACCCGGTGCAGCTCGGCGGCGGCATCCGGACGCTCGAGCATATCGAAGCGTGGCTTAGCCGCGGATTGGCGCGTGTCATTCTCGGCACTGTTGCGGTGCGCGATCCTGCCCTCGTCATCGAGGCATGCGAGAAGTTTCCGGGCCAGGTCGCCGTCGGCATCGATGCCAAGGGTGGCAAAGTGGCGGTGGAAGGCTGGGCTGAAGCGTCCGAGCTTGGCGTCATCGAGCTTGCGAAGAAATTCGAAGGCGCGGGTGTTTCGGCAATCATCTATACCGATATCGACCGCGACGGGATTCTCGCCGGCATCAACTGGGCCTCGACGCTGGAACTGGCAGATGCAGTTTCCATTCCCGTCATCGCGTCGGGCGGTCTTGCCTCGATGGATGATATCCACCGCATGTTGCAACCGGACGCGGCCCGCCTCGAGGGCGCAATTTCCGGTCGCGCGCTCTATGACGGCCGTATTAATCCTGACGAAGCGCTGTCGCTGATTCGCGCCGCGAGAGGAGAAGCCGCATGACCCTCAAGGCCCGTGTCATTCCCTGTCTCGACGTGAAGGACGGCCGCGTCGTCAAGGGCGTCAATTTCGTCGATCTGATCGATGCCGGCGATCCGGTCGAGGCCGCAAAAGCCTATGACGCTGCCGGTGCCGACGAACTCTGCTTCCTCGACATCACTGCTTCGTCAGACAATCGCGACACGATCTTCGACGTCGTCGCGCGCACCGCCGAACACTGCTTCATGCCGCTGACCGTCGGCGGCGGCGTTCGCGCCATTGCCGATATCCGCAAGCTGCTGCTGGCCGGGGCCGACAAGGTCTCGATCAACTCCGCTGCCGTGAACAATCCGGATTTCGTCTACGAAGCCGCCAACAAGTTCGGCAACCAGTGCATCGTCGTGTCGATCGATGCCAAGCGGGTGTCCTCCGCCGGCGAGAGCGATCGCTGGGAGATCTTCACCCATGGCGGACGCACTGCGACCGGGATCGATGCTGTCGAGTTTGCGCGAAAGATGGTCGAGCGCGGCGCCGGCGAGTTGCTCGTGACCTCGATGGACCGCGACGGCACGAAGATCGGCTACGATCTGGCGCTGACCCGCACGATTGCCGATTCGGTTCGCGTTCCCGTCATCGCCTCGGGCGGCGTCGGCACGCTGGACGATCTCGTTGCGGGCGTGAAAGAGGGCCATGCGACCGCCGTTCTCGCCGCCTCGATTTTCCACTTCGGGACCTATTCGATTGGCGAGGCAAAGCGCTATATGGCCGACCATGGCATTGCCATGCGGCTCGACTGATATTCGGGACGGGAGGAGACGGTTTTGAGTGAATTCACCCTCGGCGATCTCGAGAAGATCGTTGCGCAGCGCGCGAAAGCCCCGCCGGAGGAATCCTGGACCGCGAAGCTTGTGGCGGCCGGCCAGACCAAGGCGGCCAAGAAGCTTGGCGAAGAGGCGGTGGAAACCGTCATCGCCGCGGTGGCGCAGGACCGGCACGATCTCGTGTCGGAAAGTGCCGACCTTCTTTATCATCTTATGGTCGTATTGAACATTGCCGACATCCCGTTGCAGGATGTGCTTGCCGAACTTCAGCGCAGGACAGGCCAGACAGGCCTGCAGGAAAAGGCGAGCCGAGCTCCTTGATGAACATCGTTTCGACGCCTGAAAAGCATGATGTGGATATCCCGGAGAGCGGTGTTAACGCGGAATACTACTCGCCCTACCACCACTTCACGGCCGAGGAATGGGCGAAGTTTAGGGCCGACACGCCACTGACGCTGAAGGCCGAGGAAATTGCCCGGCTGCGCTCGCTGGATGACCCGATCAACATCGACGAAGTCCGGCGCATCTATCTGTCGCTGTCGCGTCTCCTCTCGACCCATGTCGAGGCCTCGCAACGGCTTTACCGGCAGCGCAACCGGTTTCTGACCCTTCCGGATGTATCAAAGACCCCGTTCATCATCGGCGTTGCCGGGTCGGTCGCGGTCGGCAAGTCGACCACCGCACGCGTGCTGAAGGAACTGCTTGCCCGCTGGCCGGCAAGTCCCAAGGTCGATCTCATCACGACCGACGGATTTCTTTATCCCAACGCTGTCCTTCAGCGTGAAAACCTGATGCAGCGCAAGGGTTTTCCCGAGAGCTACGATATCGGCCAGATCCTGCGGTTTCTTTCGGCGATCAAGGCCGGCGAGAAAAACGTCAAGGCGCCGCGCTACTCGCATCTGACCTATGACGTGCTGCCCGGCGAATATACGCTGGTCGACCGTCCCGACATCCTAATCTTCGAAGGCATCAATGTGCTGCAGTCGCGCGCATTGCCTGTTGACGGCAAGATCGTGCCGATCGTGTCTGACTTCTTCGACTTCTCGATCTATATCGACGCCGACGAGGAGCAGATCCACCAGTGGTATGTCCAGCGGTTCATGAAACTGCGGCAGACGGCCTTTCGTGAGCCGACATCCTTCTTCAACAAGTATGCGGCGATCAGCGAAGCGGAGGCGATGGCCGTCGCAGAAGGGCTTTGGGAAAACATCAACCTCAAGAACCTGCGCCAGAACATCATCCCGACCCGGCCCCGCGCCGATATCATTCTGCGCAAGGGTCGCGACCACTTCATCGAGACGGTGGCTTTGAGAAAACTGTAGGCTGTCGATCGATACCCATTACACGATGGATCTTCGATCGTCAGCTATTGACCCTTCGCAGTGTCAGATTGATGCGGCCTCCATTTTTGAGAAGCGTCGACGTGCCGGGATAGATCCGGTCCACCCCGTGAAACGCAAGCCGCCCTTCCCCGCCCAGCACCACGATATCGCCGCTCGAGAGCTTGAAGGAGCCTGTCGGATCCTTGCGATCGACCCCACCGACCCGAAACAGGCAGGTATTGCCGAGCGAGATGGAAAGGACCGGCGCGTTCAGGTCTGATTCGTCCTTGTCCTGATGCATGCCCATTTTCGCGTCGTCTGAATAGAAATTGACAAGGCATGCCTCCGGCGGCTTGTCATAGCCGGAGAGGTTTTCCCAGAGGTCCATCAGTTCTGACGGAATGGCGGGCCACGGTCTGCCCGTCTGCGGATGGGTCTCCTGGTACCGGTAGCCGCGCTCCTTGTCCGTCACCCAGCCGAGCTCGCCGCAATTCGTCATCCGAACCGACATCGGTTTGCCCGTGCCGGGCATGGCCGGGACGTAGAGCGGTGCCTCGGCGACGATGGCGCGGATGACCTCGACCAGATGTTCCTGGGCGGCGCGGTTCAGAGAGCCCGGCAGATGCCGGATACCGTTTGCCAAAGTCGCCATATGATTCCCCCGTGGCCCTTCGTGGTCAGTCGCCGTTCGGCTTGCCGCGCATCTTCTTGACATCGGAGCGGCCGGATTTCGCCTTGAGTCGCCGCTCCACGGAGCCCTTGGTCGGCTTGGTCTTCCGGCGCGGTGGCGGTGGCGGCTCGGCTGCCTTCAGGATCAGTTCCTTCAGCCGGTCGCGCGCATCCTCGCGGTTGCGCTCCTGGCTTCGAAACCGGTTGGCCTCGATCATCAGCACGCCGTCCTTGGATACCTTCCGGCCGGCAAGCTTGATCGCGGCTTCCTTGATCCGTTCGGGCAGCGACGGGGAATTGACGAGATCGAAGAACAGCTGGACCGCCGTCGAGACCTTGTTGACGTTCTGGCCGCCCGGACCGCCCGCCAGCACGAACTGCTCGGTGAGCTCCCATCCGGCGATGGTGATGCGGGTGTTGATCTCGAGAGGATTGCTGGCCATGGCCGTATTTCCCACAAACCGGAGCAAAAGAAAACCGCCGGCACAAGGAGAGCCGACGGCTATAATGTTCCACGTGAATCCTTAAGGTCCAGCTGGGACCAAAGGATTACTCGGCGGCGATCTTCAGGCCAGGTGCTGCGTCGCGGACCTTGCTATCGACATGGTCTTCGAACTTCTCAAAGCTCTTGATGAACATCGAGACCAGCTTGGCTGCCTGGTTGTCGTAGGCCTGGCCATCGGACCAGGTCGAACGCGGATCGAGAATGGACGTTTCGACGCCGTCGACGGCGACCGGAACGGCAAAGCCAAAATTGGCATCCGTGCGGAACTCGGCATCCTTGAGGCTGCCGTTCAGGGCTGCGGCCAGAAGCGCGCGGGTGGCCTTGATCGGCATACGACGACCGGTGCCGTAGGCGCCGCCCGTCCAGCCGGTGTTGACCAGCCAGCAATCGACGCCGTGCTTGGCGATCAGGTCCTTCAGGAGGTTGCCGTATTCAGCTGGATGGCGGGGCATGAATGGCGCGCCAAAGCAGGTCGAGAACGTCGCTTCCGGCTCCGTGACACCCTTTTCCGTACCCGCCACCTTGGCTGTGTAGCCGGACAGGAAGTGGTACATGGCCTGTTCCGGGGTCAGCCTTGCGATCGGCGGCATCACGCCGAAAGCATCTGCCGTCAGCATGATGATCGTCTTCGGATGCGGCGCGAGACCGGTTTCCGATGCGTTCGGAATGAAATGCAGCGGATAGGCACTGCGGGTGTTTTCCGTCAGCGAATTGTCGTCGAAATCGGGAACTCGGTTCTCGTCGAGCACGACGTTTTCCAGGACCGTGCCGAAACGGCGGGTTGCCGCGTAGATTTCGGGTTCGGCTTCAGCGGAAAGCTTGATCGCCTTGGCGTAGCAGCCGCCTTCGAAGTTGAAGACGCCGTTTTCGCCCCAGCCATGCTCGTCGTCACCGATCAGCGTGCGGCTCGGGTCGGCCGAAAGCGTGGTCTTGCCGGTGCCCGAAAGGCCGAAGAACACGGCGGTATCGCCTTCGCTGCCAACATTGGCGGAGCAATGCATCGGCATCACGCCCTTGGCCGGCAGGAGATAGTTGAGAACGGTAAAGACCGACTTCTTGTTTTCGCCGGCATAGGACGTGCCGCCGATCAGAACGAGACCGTTTTCCAGATCGCAGGCGATCACGGTTTCGGAGCGGCAGCCGTGACGGGCCGGATCGGCCTTGAAGCTCGGCAGGTTGATGATCGTCAGCTTCTGTTCGAAACCTTCCAACGTATCGCGCTTGGGGCGGATGAGGAGGTTGCGGATGAACAGCGCATGCCAGGCAAGCTCTGTGACGACGCGGGTCGGAAGCGCGTTTGCTTCATCGGCGCCGCCGATCAGATCCTGGACGAACAGGGTCTTGCCGCTGGCATGGGCCAGCATGTCAGCCTTCAGCACGGCAAAGTGCTCGGGAGACATCGGCTTGTTGTTGTCCCACCAGATCTTGTCTTCGGTGCCGGCATCGCGGACGACGAACTTATCCTTGGGCGACCGGCCGGTATGCTGTCCGGTGCGAGCCCTCAACGCGCCGTCGATCGTCAGATCGGCTTCGCCCCGGCGAATCGCTTCTTCGTAAAGCTCGACTTCGCTGAGATTGTAATTCACACGCGATGCATTGCCGAGACCGATGTCTGCGAGCCCGTTCGATGGGTTGTGAAGTCCAAACTGCTCCATACGCGCGCTCCTTTTTGTGGATTGAACCTGCGCGGAACCTAGAGCGGGTTTTTAAAAAGGGCAAGATAATTCTGAAATAGCGTAATAATATCAGTTATTTAATCGATTTAAAAAATTTTATTCTCGATTAAATCGGTTTACGAGGGTTTTCTGTTCGCCGTTTCTGGGTGTCTTTCAAGACCTGCAGACTGTGTTTGGCTCATTGGGACAAAGGTCCCTACCGACCGTGCGCCTCTTGGCGTTGCCACAATTTGTTCCACCTTTATACTGAAGAAGCGCATGGCTTTCGCCAATTCTGGCTGGGGACATCCAGGAGATGCGCCTATATGACGATGGAGACGGAGAGAATGCAGACAATCGCGCTCGTAGATGACGACCGCAATATCCTGACTTCGGTGTCGATTGCACTGGAAGCCGAAGGGTATAAGGTCGAAACCTATACCGATGGCGCCTCCGCGCTCGACGGGCTGATCGCCCGCCCCCCGCACCTGGCCATCTTCGATATCAAAATGCCGCGCATGGACGGAATGGAGCTGTTGCGACGCCTGCGACAGAAATCCGATCTGCCTGTGATCTTCCTCACCTCCAAGGACGAAGAGATCGACGAGCTGTTCGGGCTCAAGATGGGCGCAGACGATTTCATCACCAAGCCGTTCTCGCAGCGATTGCTGGTCGAGCGCGTGAAGGCGATCCTGCGCCGCTCCAGCGCACGCGAAGCCCAGCAGGCAAGTGGCGGCGTCAAGCCGACCCCGGACCAGTTGGCGGCCCGCACACTGGAACGCGGCCAGCTGGCGATGGACCAGGAACGCCACACCTGCACCTGGAAGGGCGAAGCGGTAACCCTGACGGTCACGGAATTCCTGATCCTGCATTCGCTGGCGCAGCGCCCGGGCGTGGTGAAAAGCCGCGACGCGCTGATGGATGCCGCCTATGACGAACAGGTCTATGTGGACGACCGCACCATCGACAGCCACATCAAACGCCTGCGCAAGAAGTTCAAGATGGTTGACACGGATTTCGACATGATCGAGACGCTGTACGGCGTTGGCTACCGATTCCGCGAGGCTGCGTAACGGTTGCCAGCTCCGAGACCCGGGAGCCTCTAAAAATTCGATCGTGCGGATGCGTAACTTGAAGCCACCGCGGCACAGGGCTTAGACTGTAAGCTCTCTGGAAGGACTGCACGTGGCAGACCGATTGCATGAAACCGGAACGACCAGACCCGCGAGTGCCGGAATACGCCGCGCCTCACGGCGCTTCTGGTCGCGACCGTTCACGCTCATTCGCCGGGTGTTCGGCCACGCGGTGTTTTCCAGCCTCACCCGCCGCATCCTGTTCTTCAACATCGCGGCGACCGTCGTTCTCGTCGCCGGCATCCTCTATCTCAACCAGTTTCGCGAGGGGTTGATCGATGCCCGCGTCGAGAGCCTGCTGACTCAGGGTGAAATCATTGCCGGCGCAATCTCTGCCTCGGCCTCCGTCGATACCAATTCGATCACCATCGATCCGCAGAAGCTTCTCGAACTGCAGGCAGGCCAGAGCATCACGCCGGTGCCGAACGACGAGGACCTCGATTTCCCGATCGACCCCGAGCGGGTCGCGCCCGTGCTGCGGCGGCTGATCTCGCCGACCCGCACCCGCGCCCGACTGTTCGATGCAGACGCAAACCTGCTGCTGGACTCGCGCCACCTCTATTCGCGCGGCCAGGTGCTGCGCTTTGATCTGCCGCCGGTTGAAGATCAGTCGCAGACCTGGAGCGAATGGGTTGCCGGCTTGTTCAACCGCATGCTGCAGCCCGGCAACCTGCCGACCTACAAGGAAGCGCCGGGTGGCGATGGCTCGATCTATCCGGAAGTGATGAACGCGCTGACTGGCGTTCGCGGCGCCGTGGTGCGCATTACCGATCGCGGCGAACTGATCGTCTCCGTCGCCGTCCCGGTCCAGAGGTTCCGCGCGGTGCTCGGCGTTCTGCTTCTCTCGACCCAGGCCGGCGACATCGACAAGATCGTGCATGCGGAGCGGCTGGCGATCATGCGCGTCTTCGGCGTCGCGACCCTCGTCAACATTCTGCTGTCGCTGCTCCTGTCGTCCACCATCGCCAATCCGTTGCGCCGGCTTGCTGCTGCTGCTGTTCGCGTCCGTCGCGGTGCCAAGCAGCGTGAAGAGATTCCGGATTTCTCCTATCGTCAGGACGAGATCGGCAACCTCTCGATCGCTGTTCGCGACATGACCAATGCGCTCTACGACCGCATCGACGCGATCGAAAGCTTCGCAGCCGACGTGAGCCACGAGCTGAAGAACCCGCTGACGTCCTTGCGCAGCGCCGTCGAGACGCTGCCGCTTGCCAAATCCGAGGCCTCCAAACAGAAACTGACGGATATCATCTTCCACGATGTGCGCCGCCTCGACCGTCTCATCAGTGATATCTCCGATGCATCGAGGCTCGATGCGGAACTTGCCCGGACCGATTCGGCACCTGTCGGCATGGATACGCTGCTCGGCAACCTCGTCGATATTTCCAGACAGATCCGCACCGGCCGCAAACCGGTTGAGATCGATCTGGTCATCGACGCGAAGGGCGGGCAGAAACCAAACTACCTCGTCAACGGCCACGATCTGCGGCTTGGCCAGATCATCACCAACCTTATCGAAAATGCCCGCTCCTTCGTGCCGGAAAAAGGCGGTCGCATTGCCATCCGCCTCGCCCGGGTCAAGGACAAGGTGGTCGTCACCGTGGATGACAACGGTCCGGGCATTCAGGCCGAGAACATCGATCGCATCTTCGAGCGGTTCTACACCGATCGCCCCGATGGCGAGAGCTTCGGCCAGAATTCGGGCCTGGGACTGTCGATCAGCCGTCAGATCGCCGTGGCGCATGGCGGCTCGCTGCAGGCGGAAAACCTTGTCGATCCGCAGACGGAGACGCTTAAGGGCGCGCGCTTCACGCTGTCGCTTCCTTCGGGCGAAGAGCCATGAGCGATACGCAACGCGTCAATATCCATGCAACGGCGATCGTCGTCGGGACCCGCGGCATCCTCTTCACCGGTCCTTCCGGCAGCGGCAAATCCATGCTGGCGTTTGCCTGTCTGAGTGCCGCCAGACGCCAGGGCGTCTTTTCGGCGCTGGTGGCCGACGATCAGGTGTTTGTCTCGCGCGAGAATGATCGCCTCGTCGCACACCGGCCGCAGACGATCGCCGGCCTCATCGAATTGCGCGGCAGTGGCATTATCGAAGTAGACTCCGCCCCGTCAGCTGCCCTCGATCTTGCCGTGCGCGTCCTGTCGTCTCCGAACGACGAACGGTATCCGCCGGACAACGAACGCTTTGCGCTTTCGGGTCTCGGAGACATTCCACTGGTGAGATTATGGTCGCTCTTTCCGGAGCCACTTTCCGCGCTTTCCGGCCTTTTCCCGGCATTTCGAGGGGAGCGACCCTTCTGACCCAATCCGGCTCGCGATTTTTTAACTTGAACTTGATGCGGACATGGCGAAGATGGCTCCCCACCGCTGGACGCCTGTATTGCGTTGCGATATTGGCCGCAAGTTTCCATAGCAGGGGGCAGTTTTCATGATCGGAATTGTGCTTGTCACTCATGGCAAGCTGGCTGAGGAATTTCGACAGGCCGTCGAGCACGTCGTCGGACCTCAGAAATTCATCGAAACCATTTGCATCGGCCCCGAAGACGATATGGACCAGCGGAGGCAGGATATCGTCGATGCGGTCGCGAAGGCCGATGACGGATACGGCGTCATCATCCTCACCGACATGTTCGGCGGTACGCCGTCGAACCTTTCGATCTCAGTGATGGAAAGCGGCAAGACGGAGGTCATCGCCGGCATGAACCTGCCGATGCTGATCAAGCTTGCCGGCGTCCGAAGCGACAACAACATGGAGCGCTCGCTGGTCGAGTCCTCCGAGGCCGGCCGCAAATATATCAACGTCGCAAGCCGCGTGCTCAGCGGAAAATAAGAAAGCACTGCAAACGCATGTCTCCCCTTGCCCCACGGCATTTCACAATCGTCAACAAGCGTGGCCTCCACGCGCGAGCATCGGCCAAGTTCGTGCAGATGGTGGAAAGTTTCGAAGCCGATGTGAGGGTTTCAAGGGATGGATCGACAGTCGGCGGCAATTCCATCATGGGCCTGATGATGCTGGCCGCCAGCACCGGCTGTTCGATCGAGGTTTCCGCAAGCGGCCCGCAGGCTGTTGAAGCGCTCGACGCTCTGGAGGCGCTCGTTGCCAACAAGTTCGGCGAAGAAGCTTGATAACCATAGCAACCGAACGGACATAAACATATAAAGACGTCTTTATGTGTTAGTTGCAAGTCAGCCCCAAGCCTGTTACACCGCTGGCGAGATTTTTCGTCGACGCCCGGATGAACGGAAATCCGTTCCCCTGCCTTCGACACACCACGCGGAGAGCTTTATGAGCACTGACAAGGATTACATCGTCGCGGATATCGAACTTGCTGCCTACGGTCGCAAGGAGCTCGACATCGCCGAAACCGAAATGCCGGGCCTGATGTCGTGCCGCGAGGAATTCGGTGCATCGCAGCCGCTCAAGGGCGCCCGCATCTCCGGTTCGCTGCACATGACGATCCAGACGGCGGTTCTGATCGAGACGCTGAAGGAACTCGGCGCCGACATTCGCTGGGCCTCCTGCAACATCTTCTCGACCCAGGATCATGCCGCTGCTGCAATTGCAGCGTCCGGCATCCCGGTATTTGCCGTGAAGGGTGAATCGCTCACCGAGTACTGGGAATACACCGACAAGATCTTTCAGTGGACCGATGGCGGCTTCTCCAACATGATCCTCGATGATGGTGGCGACGCCACCATGTACATCCTGCTCGGCGCCCGCGCCGAAGCCGGTGAGGACGTTCTTTCCGTGCCCACATCGGAAGAAGAAGAGATCCTGTTCGCGCAGATCAAGAAGCGTCTTGCCGCTTCGCCAGGCTGGTTCACCAAGCAGCGCGATGCGATCAAGGGTGTGACCGAAGAGACCACCACAGGCGTTCACCGCCTTTATGATCTTTCCAAGAAGGGCCTCCTGCCCTTCCCGGCCATCAACGTCAACGACTCCGTCACCAAGTCGAAGTTCGACAACAAATACGGCTGCAAGGAATCGCTGGTCGATGGCATTCGCCGCGGCACCGACGTGATGATGGCCGGCAAGGTCGCCGTCGTCTGCGGTTACGGCGATGTCGGCAAGGGTTCGGCTGCTTCGCTTCAGGGCGCCGGTGCTCGCGTCAAGGTCACGGAAGTCGATCCGATCTGCGCCCTGCAGGCTGCCATGGACGGGTTTGAAGTCGTCGTGCTCGAAGACGTCGTCGCCTCGGCCGATATCTTCATCACCACGACCGGCAACAAGGACGTCATCCGCATCGAGCATATGCGCGAGATGAAGGATATGGCGATCGTCGGCAATATCGGCCATTTCGATAACGAGATCCAGGTTGCGGCGCTCAAGAACCTGAAGTGGACCAACGTGAAGCCGCAGGTCGACATGATCGAGTTCCCGAAGGGCAATCGGATGATCCTTCTGTCGGAGGGTCGCCTGCTCAACCTCGGAAATGCTACCGGCCATCCGTCCTTCGTCATGTCCGCCTCGTTCACCAACCAGACGCTGGCCCAGATCGAGTTGTTCACGAAGCAGGGCGAGTACAAGAACGAGGTCTATATCCTGCCCAAGCACCTCGACGAAAAAGTTGCCCGTCTTCACCTCGGAAGGCTCGGCGTGACGCTGACCAAACTTTCTGACGAACAGGCTGCTTATATCGGCGTCTCGTCGCAGGGTCCGTTCAAGGCTGAACACTACCGCTACTGATCCGTAGCCGAACAATCCACAACATCTTGTGGCCGCAGCCTTGACAAAGGCTGCGGCTTCTTTTTTGGCCCCGCGCCTTCCCGCTCTCTGCCGCGGCAGGTATTGTTACAGCTCTTGATTCGTACTCGTTCGAGCCTCCGGCTTCGGGCAAGGTGCGATGTGGTATGTCTTGTCGATAAGCGGCAATTGGACGGAGACAGACCGGTCATGTCGGTAAGAAAAACGAGCCTGCGAAAGCAGGCCGATCTCATTTGTGGCGTGGCGATGAGCTGCGGCCTGGACGCTTGTAAAGAGGCGGCAAATGGGCGGTGGAAGAAAGACCTTGCCCGGCTTGCGCCGGTGAGCTTGGCACGTTCGGCTGCAGCGTTCCTGGCGGGGACGGTGCTCTCAGGCGTGGCTGGGATGGCGCATGCACAGGAGGCCGGCACGGTCGGTCCGCACATGTTCTCGTCGACCCAGGTGATCTGGTCGTCGCTGGTGCTTGGCGCGCTGGGGGCTGCCCTGCTGTCGGCCGTCTGGCTGGTTCGCCAGCGCGGCAACATGGAAGCCGAAACCCAGGATATGCGCAGCGCGCTGTCGGATGCGCAGCAGCGGATTTCCAAGTACGAAGCGCTGATCGCCGACAAGAACCGCCGCATCGTGGTGTGGGAAAGCGGCTACTCCAAACCTGAGTTCCTGGGCCAGCTGCCGGCTGAAACCGGCGCGCCGCAGCAGGATCGCGATTTTCTCGCCTTCGGCCGCTGGCTGCGCTCTTCCTCGGCAATCGAGCTTGAAAAGGCGATCGACGCTCTGCGCGGCGAAGCCCGCAGCTTCGATCTGGTTCTTGAAACCAACCGCGACGAAATCCTTGAGGTGCAGGGCCGCGTTTCGGGCGGAAAGGCGTTTGTCCGCTTTATCGCGCTCAACAACCTGCGCGCCGAGCTTGCCGAACTGAAGATCGAACGCGAACGGCTGACCCACTCCATCTCGCTTTTCCACTCGCTGCTCGACACGATCGAACAGCCGGTCTGGCAGCGCGACGCACAGGGCAGGCTTGCCTGGGTCAACCACGCCTATAGCGATGCCGTCGAAGCCAAGGTTCCGACGCAGGCCGTTGACGAAAGCCGCGAATTCCTGGGCACGATCGCGCGTGAGAAGATCCGCGCCGTCGCAACAGCCAACTCGCCTTTCCACGACCGCATCTCCACTGTCGTGCGCGGCAATCGTACCGTGTTCGACGTTGTCGATGTCGTGGCAACGAACGGTTCCGTCGGCATTGCGATCGATGTGTCGGAAGCCGAATCGGTGCGCGAAGAGCTGAAGCGGACGCTCAACAGCCACGCCGAAACGCTGGACCATCTCGCGACACCCGTCGCGATCTTCGACGGCGAACGGCGGCTGCAATTCTACAACCAGGCTTTCGTCCAGCTGTGGGGCCTTTCCCTGCCCTTCCTCGAATCGCGGCCGGATAATTCCGAACTGCTCGACAAGCTGCGCGCCAACGGCAAGCTGCCGGAAGAGCTCAGCTGGCGCAACTGGAAGGAATCGGCGCTGTCGATCTACCAGGCGCTCGATACCAAGACCGATACCTGGCATCTGCCGAACGGCCAGACGCTGCGCGTCATCGCCACCGCGCACCCTCGCGGCGGCGCCACCTGGGTGTTCGAGAACCTCACCGAACAGGTCGATCTCGAAACCCGTTACAACACGCTGGTCAAGGTTCAGGGCGAAACGATCGACCACCTTGCAGAAGGCGTGGCCGTGTTCGGCCCGGACGGCCGAATCACACTGTCCAACCCCGCTTTCCGTGCGCTCTGGGGCGTGACCGCCGACGAGACCAAGCCGGGCACCCATATCAAGGCGATCGAGAAAGCCTGCGCGCCATCCTATGACGAGCCGGACGGCTGGCGTCATTTCGGGCAGATGCTGACCAATTTCGATGACGAACGGGCCTCGATTCAGGGAACGTTCGAGCTCTATTCAGGCCTCATCCTCGACTATGCCGCGACGCCTTTGCCCAATGCCCAGACGATGTTCACCTTCGTCGACATGACGGCCAGCGCGCGCGCCGAGCGGGCACTCAAGGAAAAGAACGAGGCGCTGCAGAAAGCCGATGAGCTGAAGAATGATTTCGTCCAGCACGTGTCCTACGAGTTGCGGTCGCCGCTGACCAACATCATCGGATTTACCGATCTCCTGAAGACGCCGGGCATGGGCGAACTGAACGAGCGGCAGGCGGAGTATATCGACCATATTTCCACCTCGTCGTCGGTGCTTCTCACCATCGTCAACGACATTCTCGATCTTGCGACCGTCGATGCCGGCATCATGCAGCTGAACTATTCGCAGCTGGCCGTGGACGAGCTTCTGGACGACGTGGCGATGCAGATCGCCGACCGGCTGCACGAAAATACCGTGACGCTGGAGATCATCGCGCCGAAGGCACTCGGAACCGTGTTTGCGGACGAGCAGCGGCTGAAGCAGATCCTGATCAAGCTTCTGATGAACGCCACCAATTTTGCGCCCGAGGGGTCCGCAATCTCGCTGAATTGCTGGCGCGACGAGAGCAACGTGTTCTTCTCGGTAACTGACAGAGGCCCCGGCATTCCTCCTGACATGCTGAAAACGGTGTTCGACCGGTTCAAGGCGAACGCCAAGGGCGGCAAGCGCAGCGGTGCTGGCCTTGGTCTTTCGATCGTCGAAAGCTTCGTCACCCTCCACAACGGCGACGTCTCGATCGACAGCCGGGCCGGACAGGGAACGGTGGTTACCTGCCGCATTCCGGTCGGATCGCGGGCCCGTTCGGTCGCTGCCGAATGATCGCTGCGCCTGGCGATAGCATTGTCGTGACACTGGCCGACGAGGCCGAGACAATTCTCTTCGGCGAGGATCTGGTGCTGGCGCTGAAGGCCGGCGACTGCCTGGCGCTTTCGGGCGATCTTGGCGCCGGCAAATCGACTCTGGCCCGGGCCTTCCTTCGGGCCATGGCCGACCAAAACGATCTGGAAGTCCCGAGCCCTACTTTCACGCTGGTCCAGATCTATGACCTGCGCATTCCCGTGGCGCATTTCGATCTCTACCGGCTGGCCGACCCATCCGAGCTCGACGAACTCGGTTTCGACGAAGCGCTTTCCTCCGGCATCTGCCTTGTCGAATGGCCGGAAATGGGCGGCGATCTCCTGCCTCTCGACCGCATCACGCTGACGCTCGAGCACGAGACGGTTGGCCGACGCGCGACGATCACGGCACCGGAAGCATCCCTTGCCCGCATTCGCCGAGTGATCGCCATCCGCGAGTTTCTGTGCACTCACGGTCATGCCAATGGCCGACGCCGCTTTCTGACCGGCGATGCCTCGATGCGGGCCTATGAAACGGTTCTGACCGAATCAGGCGAGACACTGATCCTGATGGACTGGCCGAAGCGGCCCGAGGGTCCGCCGGTTCTCGACGGCAAGCCGTATCCGAAAGTGGCGCATATTGCCCAGGATGCCTATCCGTTCGTGGCGATCTCCGAATACCTGCGCGGCATCGGCCTTTGCGCGCCTCAAGTGCTCGAGGTCGATTACGACCAGGGCATTCTCCTCATCGAAAATCTCGGCCAGGACGGTGTGCTCGACGAGGACGGGCAGCCGATCGGCGAACGTTACCGCGAAAGCGTCGTGGCGCTGGCCTATCTGCATGGCCATGAGATCCTCCAGGATCTTCCCGTCGCCGGGTCCAGCACGCATCACATTCCGGATTTCGATCCGGTTGCGATGAAGATGGAAGCGCGGCTTCTGCTCGACTGGTATCTGCCGTGGAAGCGGGGCGGACAGGCTGGAGAGGACGAGCGAGAAGAGTATCTCTCGATCTGGGACGGGCTGATCGCAGAGCTCGGCTCTGCAGAGAAGAACCTGCTGCTGCGCGATTTCCATTCTCCGAACATCATCTGGCGTAGCCAAGCCTCCGGCGTGCATCAGGTGGGCCTGATCGATTTTCAGGATGCGATGATCGGCCCGACGGCTTACGACCTCGCGTCGCTGGTCCAGGACGCCCGCGTCGATATTCCCAAGGTTCTGGCCGATCAGATGATGATCGACTACCTGACGCTGCGCCGCGCACTGGGCGGATTTGACGAAGCGGGTTTCCTGAAATCCTGGGCGATCATGGCGGCACAGCGTAACTGCAAGCTCGCCGGTCTCTGGGTTCGGCTGCGGGAACGCGACGGCAAGCCGCACTATATGAAGCATATGCCGCGAACATTGCGCCATCTTTCGACGGCACTCGCGCATGAAGCACTCGCGCCCTTGCGCGATTGGTGCCACAGGGCTGGTATAGAGCTTCCCGAATCATAAATACGGTTGCATGGACATGACCAACGCCCCGATCACGCAGGCTATGGTGCTGGCGGCAGGGCTCGGTACCCGGCTTCGCCCGATCACCGATACGATGCCGAAGCCACTGGTGCCCGTTGCCGGAAAGCCGATGATCGACTACGGGCTCGATGCCCTGGCCGACGTCGGCGTGACCCATGCGGTCGTCAACGTCCATCACTTCGCCGACCGGATGGAAGCGCATCTCGCCGCCTATCCGCGCCTTGAGATCACCGTGTCCGACGAGCGGGCGCAGCTGATGAACTCGGGTGGCGGCTTGAAGCAGGGTCTGTCCCTGCTTCAACCAGGCTTTGTCTTCGTCATGAACGCCGACCTGTTCTGGATCGGCGAAAAGCCTGACGAGCCCACCAATCTTGAGCGCCTGGCCGGGTTTTTCGATCCGCAACGCATGGATATGGCGCTGCTCTGCGTGCCGCTGGAGCGCACCACGGGACACAACGGCAAGAAGGATTTCCAGCTGTCGTCCGACGGACGGCTCTCGCGTTACGTCGAGGGCAACGACAACCCGGTCGTCTATGCGGGTGCGATCGTCATGCACACGTCGCTTCTCGACGACGCACCTGACGATGCCTTCAACCTCAACATCTATTTCGACCGTGCGATCCAGAACGATCGGCTGTTCGGCCTTGTGATGGATGGCGAGTGGATCACTGTCGGCACGCCGGAAGCGCTGCCGGAAGCCGAAGCCGTGATCGCCCGCCACAAAGCGGGGGCCTGATCGATGTCGGATGTACGGCCGAACCGCCTCTTCTCCATCCCGTCAGGCGCGCCCTTTTTGAAGACGCTAGCCGCAGCACTCTGCGACGGGCGGCTGAACGAGACGTTTCGCTACGATCCCCAAAATCCGCTGTCGCTGGCTGACGTCACCATTTTTGTGCCGACGCGCCGTTCGGCGCGTGTGCTGCGCTCGGAATTCGTCGATCTTCTCGGCGGCCGCGCCGCGATCCTGCCAGTCATCCGGCCACTTGGCGAAACCGACGACGATCAGGGCTTTTTCGATCTCGTGGCGCCCGAGGAAATGGATCTGGCCCTGCCGATCGGCGGCACGGCGCGACTTCTCGAACTCGGACGGCTGATCCTTGCCTGGCGCAACCAGCTGCCGAAGATCGTGCTGGACGTGCATTCGGAATCGCCGCTGGTCGCGCCCGCAAGCCCGGCGGACGCGATCTGGCTTGCCCGGGCGCTGGCGGAACTGATTGATGCGATCGAGACCGAGGAACGCGACTGGAAGGATCTCGACAATCTCCAGACCGGCGAACATGCGCTCTGGTGGCAGCTCACCGCCGAATTCCTGAAGATCGCCAGCGGTTTCTGGCCGACGCGACTTGAGGAGTTGAAACGCTCTTCGCCGGCAAAGCATCGTGCTTCAATCCTGCGCGGAGAGGCGCGTCGGATTACCGAGCGGGAGCACAAGGGGCCCGTGATTGTTGCAGGATCCACAGGCTCTGTTCCGGCAGCGGCCGAGCTGATCGCGGCGATCTCCAGGCTTGCCGAAGGCACGGTTGTCCTGCCGGGCCTCGACATGACGATGCCGCAGGACCAGTGGGACATGGTGGGCGAGGAAACCTTCGATGGCAAGCCCGACCCTTCGAGCCGCAGCCATCCGCAGTTCGGTTTGTCCCGCCTGTTGAAGAAGATCGGTGCGACACGTGAGGATGTCACTGTCATCGGCGAGACGCAGGCCGATCTCGCCTTCCGCGCTGAGGCGATCTCGCAGGCGCTGGTGCCCGCCAAGGCGACCGATCGCTGGAGTACATGGCGCCAGGAGGCCGATCCGGAAAAGCTGCGCGCGGCCTTTGCCGATGTCGCGCTGATCGAAGCCGCTAACGAGCGCGAGGAAGCGGTGGCAATTGCCATCGCCTTGCGGCTCGCGCTGGAGAAACCTGGACGCAACGGTGGCGAAGCACAGGCAGCGCTAATCACGCCCGACCGCGCGCTTGGCCGCCGCGTCACCGCAGAGCTTGCCCGTTTCGGCATCCTCGCCGATGATTCGGCCGGTTCGGCGCTTTCGGGCACGCCGCAGGGCACGTTGACCCAGCTTCTGCTGGAAGCGACGCTTCGGCCAGGCGATCCGGTGGCGATCGTCGGCCTGTTGAAACACCCACTGATACGGCTTGGCCTTCCGCCTGCCGAATTGCGCGCCGCGATCGATGCGCTGGAAGTGCTGGCGCTGCGCGGTGGCGTCGGCGACATGGATATCGCCGCTCTCGAGCCGCTTCTCGATGCACAGCTGACCGCAATCCTTGAAGATCGCCACATGCCGCATTGGCGCAGCTCGTTGCCTGAAGGTGCGGTTGCTCAGGCAAAGGATATCGCAAAGCGGATATCGGCGGCGGTGGAACCGCTGGTCAGCGCGTTTATCCGCCGCCGTCCCGATGGACGCGGGTTGACGGCAAGACTGACGCTGTCCGATTGGGCGACGCGCACCGGGCGCGCGCTTGAGGCGCTGTGCATCGATGAGCGCGGTGATCTCTCGGCACTGTGGTCCGGAGAGCCGGGCGAACGTCTCTCGGGCCTGCTCGGCGAAGTCATCGAGACGGAAGGCCAGATCGAGGCCGACGGACCGCAGTGGATCGACATCGTCATGGCGCTGACGACAGGCGAAGCGGTGAAGCCGCGTTCGCTGGCGCATCCGCGGGTGTTTATCTTCGGCACGCTGGAAGCACGGTTGCAGAGCGTCGATACAATGATCCTCGGCGGTCTCAACGAGGGCTCCTGGCCGGGACAGACGGTCAACAATCCGTTCCTGTCGCGCTCGATGAAGACCGATATGGGGCTGGAACCGCCCGAGCGGCGGATCGGCCAGCTTGCGCACGATTTCGAAATGGCCTGCGGCACCCGCAACCTGATCTTTTCCCGCTCCACACGACAGGGATCGACGCCGACGGTTGCCTCCCGCTGGCTGCAGAGATTGTTGGCGCTGGGCGGCAAAAGTTTTGCCGACGAATTGAAGGCGCGCGGCAAGGATGTTCTGCATTGGGCGTCGCTGATCGATCGTGGCGACAACCAGCAGCAGGCCAGGCGCCCTGCCCCCAAACCGCCGGCGGAGCTGCAGCCGGTCAAATATTCGTTCAGCGAAGTCGGACGGCTGCGTCGCGACCCCTATTCGATCTATGCACGGCGTATCCTCAAACTCGATCCGCTGGCGCCGTTCAACGAAGATCCGGGTGCGGCACAGCGCGGCACGCTCTACCACGCCATTATCGACCGCTATACGCGCGAAAGCCACAAGCCCGGCACGCCGGTTTCACGTGAAGCAATGCAGCGCATCACGCGGGAGCTGTTCGACGCCGAACAGCTCCCGCCGCATATCGACCGGGTCTGGCGGCCGCGCTTCGTCGAGGTCGCGCGGGCGTTTCTCGACTGGGAAGAGCGTCGCACACCGGAAGTCCGCAGCAGCGTTACAGAAGCCGGTGCCGGTTTCGAGGTTGAGAGTGCCGGCATCCGTGTCACCGGCATTGCGGACCGGATCGACATCAAGCGCTCCGGCGAGGCTGACATCATCGACTACAAGACCGGCCTCAACCCTTCCGTCCTACAGGCGCGGTCGCTGCTCGACCCGCAACTTGCCTTGGAGGCAGCGGCGCTGCAGGCAGGCGCCTTCAAGACGATGGGCATCCAGCGGCCCGGCGATCTTCTTTATGTCCGGCTTCGACCCGGCGACCGGTTCAAGGAAGACCGGATCAACAATGAGGGCGCAACCGCGAATGCCAAACGCCAGCCGAAATCGGCGATCGATCTGGCGCAGGAATCGATCGACCAGCTGACCAAGTTCGTCGTCAAGCTGCGTCAGGGCGATGCGGGGTTCGCCTCGCGGCTGGTGCCGTTCGCGCAAGGGGATTTCGGCGGCGAATACGATCACCTCGCCCGCGTTGCCGAGTGGTCGACGGCCGATGACGATGGAGAGGCGGACGCCGATGAGTGATCTTTTCACCGAGTTGCCGGATAACCCGGCTTCGGACCTGCCGGATGGAGACGACCCGATCCACTGGATCGACTGGACCACGGTTCAGCAATCTCGCGCCTCGGACCCGGCAAGTTCCGCCTGGGTGTCGGCCAATGCCGGCTCCGGCAAGACGCATGTGCTGACCCAGCGGGTGATCCGGCTTCTGCTTGCCGGCTGCCGTCCCTCCGCCATCCTCTGCCTCACCTATACCAAGGCCGCGGCGTCCGAAATGTCGAACCGTGTGTTTCAGCGGCTGTCCGAGTGGACGGTTCTTTCCGACGAGGAGTTACGCACGCGGATCGCGGCTATCGAAGGTCATGAGCCGGATTCCCTGAAGATTGCCGAGGCGCGGCGGCTGTTTGCCAAGGCGCTGGAAACGCCGGGCGGTCTGAAGATCCAGACGATCCATGCCTTCTGCGAAGCTCTGCTGCACCAGTTTCCGCTGGAGGCCAATGTGGCCGGCCATTTCTCCGTGCTCGACGACCGTGCCGCCACCGCTCTTCTCTCCGAAGCGCGGCGTTCGCTGCTGACAGCCACATCCGCCGAGGACGATCCGGATCTGGCGGAAGCCTTTGCCCACGTGCTTGATCTCGGCGACGAGTTCGGGCTGGAAGCGCTGCTGTCCGACATCGTTGCCAGACGCACCGCGATCCGCAAATTTACCGCGCATGCGGAGAAGCAAGGCGGCATCGGCCCGGAACTGAAGCGCGTCCTGGGGCTCGACCCTGCCGATAGCGAAGACAGCATCGCCGCGACCTATTGGCCGCTGCCCCAGCTTTCCGGGATCACGCTCGATCTCTATCTGTCGCTTGCCGACCAGAAGGGCGGCTCGACCGTTCATGAGGTGGCTTACGGTTTGCGCCTGGTCGCCAAGGAGACGGATGTCTTCAAGCGCGCCGCCTATCTCGATTCCATCTTTCTAACGGCCAAGGGCACGGTGAAGGCAGATCGCAGCCTGATCGCCAGCGCCATGACCAAGATCGCACCGGAGCTTGCCGGCGCGATCGACGCGGCGCGAGAGCATGTTCTGAGCTGCCGGAACCGGTTGCGGCTGTTTCGCCTGTTTGCGGCCACCAAGGCGGCGCTGACACTTGCCGCACGCCTGACCGACGACTACGAGGACCTGAAACGGGGCCGCAGCCTTCTCGATTTCGAGGATCTGATTGCCCGCACCGCCGATCTTCTGACCCGCGACGGCGTCGGTGCGTGGGTGCATTACAAGCTCGACCAGGGCATCGATCACATTCTGGTCGACGAGGCGCAGGATACCAGCCCGATCCAGTGGACCGTGATCAAGTCGCTGGCGGAAGATTTTTATTCCGGCAACAGCGCGCGCGATACGCGCCGGACGATGTTTGCGGTCGGTGACGAGAAACAGTCGATCTATTCGTTCCAGGGCGCGCGGCCGGAGCGGTTTGCGGAGGAACGCAGCGCGACGCAGAGGCAGGTGGCTGCCAGCGGCCAGCCGTTCCACGCGATCCGCTTGCCGCTGTCCTTCCGGTCGACAGCCGACATTCTTTCCGCCGTCGATCAGGTGTTCTCAATCGAGGAAAATGCCAAGGGCCTGTCGGCGATCGGCGATCCGGTGCAGCACCGTTCCAACCGCATGGGTCATCCCGGCGCGGTCGATCTGTGGGACGTGGTGGCGCCCGAAGTGTCCGAACAGGAAGACGACTGGACCGCGCCGTTCGATTCGACCCCGGACAAGGCACCGGCCGCTATCCTTGCGTCGCGCATTGCCGCCCGGATCGGCGAGATGATCGGCCGCGAGACGGTCATCGAAAAGGGCGTGGAACGGCCGATCGAGCCGGGCGACATTCTCGTTCTCGTGAGAAAACGCGACGCCTTCGTCAACGCGCTGACGCGGGCGCTGAAACGCCGCGACAACATTCCCGTCGCCGGTGCCGACCGGTTGAAGCTGACGAGCCATATCGCGGTGCAGGATCTGCTGGCGCTCGGTCGTTTCCTGCTCCTACCGCAGGATGACTTGTCGCTCGCAGCGCTTCTCAAAAGCCCGCTGTTCGATCTGTCCGAAGAGGACGTGTTCGAGGTTGCTGCGCTCAGAGCCGAAAATGACAGCGCCTGGACGCAACTCAAGCGCCTTGCCGAAGAACAGCCGCTGCGGTTTCGTGATGCAGCGGAGCGCCTGCAGCATCTGCTGACGCTGTCGCGCCTGCTCAGCCCGCATGATCTCTATGCCCGTATTCTCGGACAGCACGGCGGACGGCGGAACTTTCTCGGGCGGCTCGGCACCGAGGCGGGCGATATTCTCGACGAATTGCTGACCTTCGCGCTCGATCACGAGACATCCGGCCTGCCCGGCCTGCAGGCTTTCGTATCCACGCTGGAGCTCGAAAGCCCCGAAGTGAAGCGCGAACAGGATGGTGGCCGCAACGAGGTGCGGATCATGACCGTGCATGCCTCCAAGGGTTTGGAAGCGCCGGTCGTGTTCCTCGTCGACAGCAACTCGAAATCCTTCATTCCATCGCATGTGCCGAAATTCCGGCTGCTGAAGACCGTCCATGGCGATGTTCCGGCCTGGCTTGCGGGCAAGACGCTGTCCAACCCGCTGACGGCAGCGGACGACGAACGGCTGAAGACCTCTGCCGAAGAAGAGTACCGGCGACTTCTCTATGTGGGCATGACCCGCGCTGCCGATCATCTGGTGATTTGCGGCTATCGCGGCAGCCGGGATAACCCTGACAGCTGGCAGGCGATGATCGCGCGTGCCTTGTCGACGAGTGGGCAGCATTGCAGCCCAGCCACGTTCTCCGGCCCCGAGGGCGAGTGGAGCGGCCTGTCCTGGCGCCTGCCCGCGGCACCGGGCAAGGCTGCTGCCAAAGCGGACCATACAGCTGCCGGCGGCTCGGAAAGAGAAGCTTCCGCCCCTACCCTGCCCACGGCGCTTTCACGGCCGCTGCCGCCCCGCAAGATCCTGCCGAGGCCGCTTAGCCCGTCCGGCGCCGGTACGATGATCGACGACGACGATGATGATCTGATCGTCACATCGCCCCTGTTTGGAGACAAGGCGACCGGCAGCCTGGCACTGCAAAAAGGCAAGCTGGTGCATCGGATGCTGCAGATGCTGACCGACTTTCCGGACGGTGAACGCGAGGGTGCAGCCCGGCGTTATGCCGACCGCGCCGCCCGCTTCTGGCCGCCGAGCGAACGCCAGAGCCTGGTCGCAAGTGTCATGTCCGTTCTGTCCCTTCCCGAGCTCGCGCCGGTATTTTCTGCGCGCAGCCAGTCGGAAGTGTCGATCATGGGGACGCTGACGCTGGAGGGCCAGGACTACGCGATCTCGGGCCGGATCGACCGGCTTGTCGAGATGGAAGACCGCGTCATCATCCTCGATTACAAGACGAACCGCTTTCCGCCGGGCACTGCGGAAGACGTTCCATTGACCCACAGGGCACAGCTCTCCATCTACCGCGAAATCCTCATGCCTCTTTATCCGAGCAAAGCGATCGACTGCGTGCTCGTCTACACCGAGACGGCAAAGGTGATATCGCTGGGTGTGGAGCTGATGTCCCGTTCGCTTGCAGAACTTAAGACAAAGTGACATGACGGACATTGAAAATGGTGAGTGCCGATCTCACATCTGGGTCAACAAGAATCGAAGGAGAGCCCAATGGCTACCGTGAAAGTCGATACAAACAATTTTCAGGCTGAAGTTCTGGACGCCGTAGAGCCGGTCGTCGTCGATTTCTGGGCCGAATGGTGCGGCCCCTGCAAGATGATCGCTCCGAGCCTTGAAGAAATTTCGACGGAACTCGCTGGCAAGGTGAAGGTCGTCAAGCTGAACATCGACGAGAACCCGGAACTGGCTGCCCAGTTCGGCGTGCGCTCGATCCCGACCCTCGCCATGTTCAAGGGCGGCGAAGTGGCCGACATCAAGGTTGGCGCTGCGCCAAAGACGGCTCTCGCAGCCTGGATCTCCAGCGCCGCTTAAGCGTCTGTTTCACGTGAATCGAAAAACCCGGCTGAGCGATCAGCCGGGTTTTTTGTTATCTGTTGATCGATCCTGTCCGTTATCAGACCGGTGGCGTGCCATTGTCGGCCAGCACATTGCCGGCGAAATAGAGTGAGCCGCCGATCAAGATACGGGGCGGCGGACTGCCGGGCAGCTGGCGCCGGGTGATTTCCTGCAAGGCTTCGATGGTGGAACCAGCGGGTTCGGCGACCAGGCCAGCGTCGAACGCAGCATTGGCCAGCACAACCGGATCAAGGCCTGCCTCGCTATCGCGGATGCGGACGGTAAAGACGTGTTCGCCGAGATCCGCAAAGGCCCGGAAATAGCCGACGGGATCCTTTGTATTGATCATGCCGGTGACGAGGTAGAGCGGCCGGGGCTGGCGTTCCTCGAAGGCGGCCATGGCTTCGGCAATCACTTCGCCTCCGGCCGGGTTGTGCCCGCCGTCAAGCCAGATTTCCGAACCCGGGGGCGCGAATTCGAGCAGTTTGCCTTCGACCAGCTTTTGCAGGCGGGCCGGCCATTCGACCATGCCCATCGCCTTTTCCATCGTCGCATCCGTTACCGTGAAACCGGCGGCCTTGACGGCGCGAATGGCCGCTGCGGCGTTGGCGAACTGGTGGCGGCCCGGAAGGCGCGGCAACGGCAGGTCCTGCAGGCCGTCTTCGTCCTGGTAGATCAGCCGGCCGAACTCCTCATGGGCTGAGAAATCCTGGCCATAGATGGAAACCGGACAGCCCAGCCGTTCGGCTGTCGCCACCAGAACCTCGCGGGCCGCTTCGAATTCCTGGGCGCCGACCACGACCGGTCGGCTGCGCTTCATTATGCCGGCTTTTTCCGCTGCGATCAGTTCGACCTTGTCGCCGAGATAGGCCTGATGATCGAGCGCGATCGGCATAATCACCGAGACGGCGGGGTCGGTGATGACGTTGGTTGCATCGAAGCGACCGCCAAGGCCCACTTCCAGCACCACGGCATCGGCCGGCTGTTCGGAGAAAATCAGGAAGGTTGCTGCCGTCAGGATTTCGAACACGGTGATCATCTGGCCGGCATTGGCCTCACCGACGCGGCGCAGCGCATCTGCCAGCAGCGCATCATCGACAAACTGGCCGCGGCTGCCCTTGACGCCGATGCGAAAGCGTTCGTGCCAGCGCACAAGATGCGGCGAGGTGTGGACATGCACGGCGTAGCCACCCGCCTCGAGAAGCGCGCGGCAGAAGGCGGTGCAGGACCCCTTGCCGTTGGTGCCGGCCACATGAATGACCGGCGGCAGTTTCAGATGTGGATTGCCGAGCACCTCAAGGAGGCGGGTAATGCGCTCGAGCGACAGATCGAAACCCTTCGGGTGAAGGGTCATCAGCCGCTCGATTTCCTGCTCGGCCGCACTTGCCACGGGCTGGTTCATCGTCGTCATCCCGAAGCTCCGGCTCCGATCACGTTAGGTCAGAACCGGTGTTCAGGCGCTGACGGCGACAGGGGCGGCAAGGAATTCCTGATCGGGCTGTCTCATCAGCATCTTCAGGATCCGCGCCAGCGTTGCCGGGATATCGTGGCGCTTGACGACCATATCCACCATGCCGTGCTCAAGCAGGTATTCTGCTGTCTGGAAGCCTTCTGGCAGCTTTTCGCGCAGGGTCTGTTCGATCACGCGCTTGCCGGCAAAGCCGATCTCGGCGCCCGGTTCGGCGATGTGGACATCACCGAGCATGGCATAGGAAGCGGTCACGCCGCCGGTGGTCGGGTTGGTCAGCACACAGATATAGGGAAGGCCTGCTTCCTTCAGCATGTCGACGGCAACCGTGGTGCGGGGCAGCTGCATCAGTGACAGGATGCCTTCCTGCATGCGGGCGCCGCCAGACGCCGGGAAGATCACCAGCGGGCACTTTTCCTTCAGGGCACGCTCGGCCGCCTTGACGATCGCTTCGCCGGCCGCCATGCCCAGCGAACCGCCAATGAAGTTGAATTCGTGCACGACGGCCACGAGCTTTACGCCATGGACGAAACCGAGACCGGCGAGGATCGTGTCCTCCTGATCGGTCTTGATACGGCTGTCCTTCAAGCGGTCAGCATATTTCTTGGAGTCGCGAAACTTGAGCGGATCCTGGGCGACCTTCGGCTGCACCAGCGATTCGAACTCGCCGTCGTCGAACATGTCTCTCAGACGCGCCTTGGCCGGCATCTTCATGTGGAAGCCGGAGGCGGGAATGACCCACTTGTTCTCTTCGAGATCCTTGTGGAAGACCATTTCCCCGGTTTCCGGGCATTTGATCCAGAGATTTTCCGGAACGTCCCGATCGGGACGGCCGAGCATGGAGTTGATGCGCGGCCGGACGTAATTGGTGATCCAGTTCACTGGGCGTACTCCGAGTTTGGACTTGTCAGGCCTATCTGGGCCAGTTATTCGGCGGCAACAAGGCGGGCGGAACGCACACCGGTGCCCAGGCCGCGGACGAAGGTGGAAACGGCAGATACCGTATCTGGTGTCGCAGCGCCATCCTTGGTGAGACTGCCGGCAACCTGCGCAACGATTGCACTGCCGACGACGACACCGTCAGCCGCAGCGCCGATGGCTTGTGCATGGTCGGCAGTCTTGACGCCGAAGCCGACGCAGACCGGCAAGTCGGTGTGACCCTTGATGCGGGAGACAGCGCCCGAGATCAGCGACAGATCCGGCAGAGCGGATCCGGTAATGCCGTTCATCGAAACGTAATAGACGAAGCCCGACGTGTTGTGCAAAACGGTCGGAAGGCGCTTTTCGTCCGTGGTCGGCGTGGTCAGGCGGATGAAGTTCAGCCCCTTGGCGATTGCCGGGATGCAAAGCTCGTCATCCATTTCAGGCGGCAGGTCGACGATGATCAGGCCGTCGATTCCGGCTTCCAGCGCGTCATCAACAAACCTGTCGACGCCGTAGATATAGATCGGATTGTAGTAGCCCATCATGACGATCGGCGTCGCTGCATCGGTCTTACGGAATTCGCGGGCGAGATCCAGCGTCTTGGCAAGTGTCTGGCCGCCTTTCAGCGCGCGCTGCCCGGCCATCTGGATTGCCGGACCGTCGGCCATCGGGTCGGAAAAGGGCATTCCGAGTTCAATCACGTCGGCGCCGGCATCCGGCAGAGCCTTCATGATGGCCAGCGACGTGGCAAAGTCGGGATCGCCGCCCATGAAATAGGTGATCAGTGCCGGGCGGCCTTCGGCCTTCAGATCGGCAAAGCGCTTGTCCATCCGTGCGGTCATGTTCAGAGCCCCATTCCAAGGATTTTGCCGACAGTGAAGATGTCCTTGTCGCCGCGACCGCACAGGTTCATGACGATGATTTCGTCCTTGGACATTTTCGGTGCGCGCTTCATGACTTCGGCCAGTGCGTGCGAGGGTTCGAGCGCGGGGATGATGCCCTCGGTGCGTGTCAGGAACTGGAAGGCTTCGAGCGCTTCGGTATCCATGATCGGGACGTATTCGACGCGTCCCATGTCTTTCAGCCAGGAATGCTCAGGGCCGATGCCGGGATAGTCGAGACCGGCCGAGATCGAATGACCTTCCTTGATCTGTCCGTCGCCATCCTGCAGCAGATAGGTGCGGTTGCCATGCAGAACGCCAGGCGAGCCTGCCGTCAGCGAGGCGCAGTGCTCCTCGCCGTTGAGGCCCTTGCCGCCGGCTTCGACGCCGACGATCCTTACGCTGTCATCATCGAGGAACGGATGGAACAGGCCGATCGCATTCGATCCACCGCCAACGGCTGCTACCAGCATGTCGGGCAGACGGCCTTCGGCTTCCAGCATCTGTTCCTTGGTTTCGCGACCGATGACCGACTGGAAGTCGCGGACCATTTCCGGATAGGGATGCGGACCGGCAGCGGTGCCGATCATGTAATAGGTGTCATCGACATTGGTGACCCAGTCGCGCAATGCCTCGTTCATGGCATCCTTGAGCGTGCCGTGGCCTGACGTGACCGGGATCACCTCGGCGCCCAAAAGCTTCATGCGGAAGACATTGGGTGCCTGGCGCTCGACATCTGTCGCGCCCATGTAGACGACGCAGGGCAGGCCGAAGCGGGCAGCGACCGTGGCCGAAGCGACGCCATGCTGGCCAGCACCGGTTTCAGCGATGATGCGGGTCTTGCCCATGCGCTTGGCAAGCAGGATCTGGCCAATGCAGTTGTTGATCTTGTGGGAGCCGGTATGATTGAGCTCGTCGCGCTTGAAATAGATCTTGGCGCCGCCGAGTTCTGCCGTCATGCGCTCGGCGAAATAGAGCGGGCTGGGCCGGCCGACATAGTGTTTGCCGAGATCGGTAAGCTGCTTTTGAAATGCGGGATCGGTCTTCGCCTTTTCCCATTCGCCCTGCAGATCGAGGATCAGGGGCATCAGGGTTTCCGCGACAAAGCGGCCGCCGAAAATACCGAAGAGGCCGTCCTCGTCGGGACCGGAACGGAACGAATTCAGTTTTGGGGTCTCGTTCACTTTCAACTCCTTCAGCGTTTCGTAGCGGCGTCTGCCGCATCGAAAAACGCATCGATCATGCCCAGATCCTTGGCGCCTGGCGCGCTTTCGACACCGGACGATACATCTATGCCGCTTGCCCGCGTCGATGAGAGCGCAGTCGCGACATTATCCTTGTTCAGGCCCCCGGAAAGCATGTAATCCACGCTCTGGTCAAGCGAGGCCATTGCGTTCCAGTCGAAGGAAACGCCGTTGCCGCCCGGAAGATCGGAGCCTGCCGGTGCCTTGGCATCGAACAGGAAACGATCAGCTACCCCTATATAGGCATCGACGCCTGCAAGATCATCCGCCGACTTCACAGAAAACGCCTTCATGACAGGCAGACCGTAGAGCGCCTTGACGTGCAAAATCCGTTCCGGGCTCTCGTGACCGTGGAGCTGAAGCATGTCCGGGCGAAGCAGCGAGACGATATCGTCCAGTTCCTCGTCATCGGCATCCACCGTGACCGCAACGATCTTAGCTCTACCACGCACCCGGTCCGCCAGGTCTCCGGCGATCTCGGGCGCGATGTTACGCGGGCTCTTGGGGAAGAAGATAAAGCCGATATGGGTTGCGCCACGCGTCACCGCGCGATCGACCGCTTCTTCAGTCTTGAGGCCGCAGATCTTGATATCCGGTTTCATGTGCGCGGATTGGCACGAAACGCGCCCGGAGTCGAGCCCTTCAGCGGTTTGGTGGCGTGACAGTTCGGCACGGACTCCTCTTCTCAAGACCTCAGGCAATCATCCGGGGCGTGATTCGGTTCTCCACCACGATCCTGCACGCGAAAGGACATGCTCGCCGACATAATCACAACCAGAACCTCGGTCAAAAGAGCAGGTTTTTCCGGGAAAATAGACGTTCTCGATTCAGGTTTGATTTATTAGGGTTTTGCCAGTAACTTATTCCACAGCAAATTGTTTCTTGAAATGTTTTCGCAGGGGGTAGTCATGGCGGCAAGAGGTGCGAACTTTGTGCGCGCTGCAATGTGCCTTGCCGCGGTGAGCGCTCTTTCAGCCTGCACTCAGACGACTGCGTCGCTCGATTCCAAGGCTTCGAAGACAAGGACTGCCCAGGTCAATGTGGGTTCGGCAAAGCAGGTCTACACCTATTCGTCCAGCGACCGCGAATGCCTCAAGCGCGCGATGTATTTCGAATCAAGGCGCAGCAGCCCCGATGGTTTCATGGCTGTCGGCAGCGTCATCATGAACCGCCTGACCTCAGGTCTTTACCCTGAGACGATCTGTGGTGTCGTGGGGCAGGAAAAGCAGTTCGCGCCGGGGGTGATGACCCGCAAGATGGACGAAAACACTGCGCCGCAGCTGAATGAAGCAGCGGAAGCCGTGCTGAAGGGCAAGCGCCACCCCGATGTGAAGGAAGCGATGTTCTTCCACACGAAGGGCCTGCGCTTCCCCTACAAGAACATGCATTACGTGGCTGATGCCGGCGGCAACGTGTTTTACGAAAAGCGCGACGAGGACGGCAACTTGCAGACGCCAGAGCCGAAGCCTGCCGGGGCCTATGTCATGATGGCTGAAGGAACGATCGTACCAACGCCGGGAGCGATGAGCATGATCGCACGGGCCGAGCCTGTTCGTGAACAGACACCAAGCCCCGTTGCGGTTGCGTCCGCAGCAACGCAGCAGCCCTTGCCGGGCGTTGCCTCGGTCACAACGGTTGCCGACACATCTTCCGCCGCTGTCGCAACAGTGCAGCCTGTTTCCCATTCGCCCAGCATGATGCAGGCCTACCAGGCCGGCGCTGGCATGGATGCGGCAAGTGCCGCCATTCTTTCGACTGAAGCCTTGCCCAATAGCGGGCCTCTGCCGAAACGGCGCCCGGCGGGTGCCAAGACCGACACAGCCGGCGACATGGTAATGGTCGCGCCGACTCCGCGTCAGTTCCCGGCTCGCACAGCTACACCTTGATCTCTTCGTCCAGTTTCCGTTTGTTTTAGCCGGGCTTCAGCTGAAATCCAGCGCGTGAAGCTGCGAGCCATTCTGCTTCAGCCATTTTCGCGCCTCTTCCATCCTCGGGCAAAGCTGGTGGCAGAGAGCCCAGAACTTTGGCCCGTGGTTCATTTCCTTCAGATGCGCCACTTCGTGGGCTGCGAGGTAATCGATCACCAGCGGCGGCGCCATGACGATGCGCCAGGAAAAGCTCAGGTTTCCATCCCAGGAACAGGATCCCCACCGGCTTCTCGTGTCTTTCAGCGTGACTGATGCGACCGGCTTGCGGATCGATGCAGCATGGCGAAAAGCCAGCAACTCCATATCTCTACGTGCTTCTTTTTTCAGAAATGTCGCGACCCGACGGCCGAGATGATCCTCCAGCCCGCTTACCCTTACCACCGGCACGCCATCGACCACGGCGATTTCCGTCAGGCCGCGAAGCGTTCCGGTATGGTCGATGCGGTGCTGAACGCCGCGAATCGGCACGAAGCCGCCTGAGCGGATGGGATTGTCGGTGGAGAATTTCGAGAGCTTCGTAAGCAGCCAACCCTGATGGCGCTCGAGAAATTCCTCGATCTCGCTGTTTCGAAGGCCTGCCGGCACAGTGAGATTAAGCGCGCGGCCGCCGGGCTCGATGCGCAGCGTGATACGAGTGGCGCGACTGTTTTCCTTGATCGTCAGCGGTAAAGCGCGGTTTCCGACTTCAAGCGTGCGCTTCACGGTTTCGAGCGGTTTCGGGCGGGCGCGAAGGGGCTTTTTGAGGAGCGCGAACATGTAGCCTTTCTAGCCGATTCGAGAGCACCGTTCTCATGAAAAAGCCGGCGTCGCAAGGACGCCGGCTCGTTACGTTTTCAGAAGATCCGTTTGACCGATCAGACGTCGACGACCGGGTTCTGGCCAGAAGCGTTGCTGTTGCGGCGCTCGCGCATGAAACGATCGAACTCTTCCTGATCTTTGGCACGGCGAAGCTCGCGGGAATAGTTGTCGAACTCATCGCGCATCTCGTCGAGCTTGCGGCGTTCTTCATCCATGCGGTTGAGTTCGGCGTTGCGCCAATCGTCGAAGGCAACGTTGCCTGTCGAGAAATGCGTGTTGTAGCCAGCGGCGCGGCTTCTGGAAAACCATCGGCTGGTCCTGCCGGCCCATTCGTCGGCGCGATTGTTCGCATCGCGCTTGAAGCCGCGGAGCCGATCCCCGAAGATGATATAGGCAAGCATAGCCAAGCCAAGCGGCCAGAAGACCACGAAACCGAGCACCATTAAACCAATGGTGGCCGGCGTCCATTCCGGACGAATCAATGCAGACTGGTTCATGGGTTACACCCTTCAGTTCAATGCGGAGTGGCCTGATGCCAGCCCGATGATATCCGATTTGGTGAGCCTCAGACCCGCCTTCAAGAAGACAGGTCGCTAAATCCAAGAACATGCTGAAATACCTTGGAGAAATCCAGATACGGCCATCAATCCGATTCGGACGTCAGGCGGTCGGATCACGCTTGGTACTGCGACGGCGGGGTGCGGGTTTCGCCGCCTTGTTCTCTGCCTTGGTATCTGGCTTGGTTTCTGCCCGGGCATGTTTGCGGGTGAATTCGACGATGCGGGGTGCGATTTCTTGGCGGAAACGCGAGCCGTTGAAGACACCGTAATGGCCGACATCGGGCTGCATGTAATGCTGGCGCTTCTCATCGGGTATATTCGGGCAGATCGTGTGCGCCGCCTGTGTCTGGCCGACGCCGGAGATATCGTCGTTCTCACCTTCGACCGTCAAAAGAGCGACGGAGCGGATGGCTTTGGTATCGACCGGCATCGCGCGATGCATCATTTCGCCCTTGGGCAGGGAGTGGCGGATGAAGACGGCATCGACGGTCTGCAGATAGAATTCTTCCGTGAGATCCATCACCGCCAGATATTCGTCGTAGAATTCCCGGTGCTTTTCGGCCGGCTCGCCGTCGTTCTTGACGAGGTGCTCGTAGAATTCCTTGTGAGCGCTGACGTGGCGGTCAAGGTTCATCGACATGAAGCCTGACAGCTGCAGGAAGCCCGGATAGACGCGCCGCATGAAGCCCGGCTGCGGAAACGGCACGCTCATGATGACATTGTCGCGAAACCATTCGAGTGGGTGATCTCCGGCAAGTTTGTTGACGGCTGTCGGATTGCTGCGGGTATCGATCGGTCCGCCCATCAGCGTCATCGAGGCGGGCGCCATCCGATCACCGCGGGTTTCCATCACCGCAACGGCGGCAAGCACAGGCACCGACGGCTGGCAGACGCCGACCACATGGGTACCGGGGCCGATCCGGTGGAGCATCTCGATCAGGTAGTCGATGTAATCGTCGAGATCGAAGCTGCCTTCAGTGACCGGCACCATGCGGGCATCGATCCAGTCGGTGATGTAGAGATCTGCATGCGGCAGCAATGCTTCGACCGTACCGCGCAGCAGGGTGGCATAGTGTCCGGACATCGGCGCGACGATGAGGATCTTCTGGTCGGCCGGGCGCGCGGCGGGCAGATCGCGGCGGAAATGCAGGAGATTGCAGAAGGGCTTTGCCCAGACGATCTCTTCGGTCACCGTGACCGGTTTGCCGTCGACTACTGTCTGCGGCAGATCGAAGCTCGGCTTTCCGTAACGCCGGGTCATTCGCTCGAACACTTCGAGACTGGCCGACATGGTGCGGCCGAGCGTGGTCTGGGCGAACGGGTTCATCGGATTGTCGGACATGAAACGCATGGCATCCGCGGCGGCCCGGAAGGGCGCCATGGCAGCATGGTTCAGTTCATAGAGCTGGTAGAACATGAAATCGGGCTCTCCTCATCCCTGGTCCGATATCCGTCAAAGCGGTGGCGGGACAAACGTTCCGCCATCGGAATGCGGAAAGGCTAGCACTTTTGAAGCCAGTTATAAAAGGGCGGCCATTTGGCACCGCCCTTTCCCTCAATACGGCATCAGATATCGGCGACGAATGTCTGCTTCTGGGTGCCGAGGCCATCGATGCCGAGTTCGACGACATCGCCGGCTTTGAGGAAGCGCGGCGGCTTGAGGCCGAGACCGACGCCCGGAGGAGTACCGGTGGAGATGATATCGCCCGGATGCAGCGACATGAACTGGCTGAGATAGGAGACGAGGAAGGCGACGCCGTACACCATGGTCTTGGATGAGCCGTTCTGCATCTTTTCGCCGTTGACCGTCAGCCACATTCCGAGGTTCTGCGGATCGGCAACCTCGTCCTTGGTGACAAGCCACGGACCGATCGGACCGAACGTGTCGCAGGACTTGCCCTTGGTCCACTGGCCCGCGCGTTCCGTCTGGAAGGCGCGCTCGGAGACGTCGTTCGTGAGGCAGTAGCCGGCAACGTAATCCAGCGCGTCGGCTTCCGAGACGTATTTCGCGGTCTTTCCAATGACGACGCCGAGTTCGACTTCCCAGTCGGTCTTTTCCGACGTGCGCGGAATGACGACGTCGTCGTTGGGGCCGACGATCGCGGAGGTCGCCTTCATGAAGATGATCGGTTCCGGCGGCACTGTGGCACCGGTTTCGGCCGCGTGGTCTGAATAGTTGAGGCCGATGCAGATGAACTTGCCGGTGCCCGTCACGCAGGCGCCGATACGATCGGCAGACAGTTCCGGCAATGTTGTCGCGTCGATGGCGGCAATCGCCTTCAAACCCTCAGGCGAAATCGCCTCGCCGCCGATATCGGCGACATGGCCGGACAGATCGCGGATCTTGCCATCCTGATCGAGCAATGCCGGCTTTTCCTGGCCCGCAGGTCCTACACGCATCAATTTCAAGGTCTTGTTCCTCCAGTTGTCAGACAAGTGTTTATGCAAAATAGAGGCGCACTTGTCACCCCTGTTTCTGTCTTCTGCGGTTCATTGCAAAGCGTCGGCGTTTGCCTAGATTGGTAACACGCCAACTTTATGAGGATGCCCCATGACGACCAGCAACAACCGCACTTCGGAATTTCCAATCGACGCATTCTTTCTCGACCGCTGGTCGCCGCGGGCTTTTGCAAAGGAAGCAATCGAGCGAGACACGATGCTGACCATTCTGGATGCCGCGCATTGGGCACCCTCTTCCGGCAACAGCCAGCCTTGGCGCTTTGTCTACGCGTTACATGGCACCGAGGATTTCACCAGACTTGCGGATCTACTCGTTCCGGGCAATCGGCGCTGGGCACAAAACGCGGGTGCGCTGGTCTTCTTCGTATCGAAAACCTATCGCGTTTCCAAGGATGGCGAACGTCGTGAGGGCTATACGCATTCTTTCGACACGGGCGCCGCGTGGTTCTCAATCATCTGCCAGGCGATGAAGCTTGGGTATCATGCGCATGGCATGGAAGGGTTCGACAAGGAAAAGGCTGTTGGCGAACTTGGTTTGCCTGAGGGTTTCAGGGTGGAAGCCGCAGCGGCGATCGGGCGCATGGCAGCCAAGGACACGCTGCCGGAGGACTTGCGCGAGCGTGAGGTTCCAAGCCAGCGCAAGCCTGTATCGGAAGTCGCTTTCGAAGGAAGGTTTGCCGGCGAAGAATAATTGTTTCACGTGAATCGTCCATCCACAGGTTAGATTCACGTGAAACAGATTTCTGCTGGACAAACAAAAACGGCGGCCGGGAGGCCGCCATTTTTGCACGATGAAAAGATTGCTAGATATCGAGGTTGGCGACATTCAGCGCGTTCTCTTGAATGAACTCGCGCCGGGGCTCGACCTCGTCGCCCATCAAACGCGAGAACAGGCCGTCTGCATCCGTCGCATCGGGAACCTTGACCTGAAGCAGCGAGCGAACGTTGGGATCAAGCGTTGTTTCCCACAGCTGCTCGGCATTCATTTCACCAAGTCCCTTATAGCGCTGCATGGACAGGCCCTTGCGTCCCGCAGCAAAGATCGTGTCGAGAAGGGCGCGTGGACCTGAAATATCCTGCTCGCTATCCTTGCGAGCGAGGACTGGCGACGTGCTGTAGATCTCCTGCAGACGCGACGACATCTGGTCGATATGGCGGGCATCGGCAGAGCCGATCAGGGCCACATCGATCACGGCGACTTCCTTGACGCCACGAACCATCCGCTCGAAGCGCATGCCGCCTTCGTCGGTGACGTGACCCGACCAGCCACGCTCGGTTTCCTCGGCGATCATATCGAGACGCTTGGCGACTTCGTTAGCCGTCTGCTGGGCCCGTTCGGGGTTATCCGTCAGATCTGGATGAAGCGCGCCGGCAATGGCTGCCTGCTCGATGATCGAGCGGTTGTAGCGAGAATGCAGTCCCTCGATGATCGAGCGGATGCGCAATGCATCCTGGATGACTTCGCGCATATCCTGGCCGGCACGGACTTCACCGGAGCCGAGGGTCAGGGTCGTATCTTCCAGCCCCATGCCGATCAGATACTCTTCCAGAGCCTGCTCGTTCTTCAGGTACTGGATCGACTTGCCGCGCGTCACCTTATAGAGCGGCGGCTGGGCAATGTAGATGTGGCCACGCTCGATCAGTTCCGGCATCTGCCGGAAGAAGAAGGTCAGCAGCAGGGTTCTGATATGGGCGCCGTCGACGTCGGCATCGGTCATGATGATGATCTTGTGATAGCGCAGCTTGTCAGCGTTGAACTCATCCTTGCCGATCGATGTGCCCAGAGCGGTAATCAGCGTGCCGATTTCCTGGCTGGACAGCATCTTGTCGAAACGGGCGCGCTCGACGTTCAGGATCTTGCCGCGGAGCGGTAGGATCGCCTGGGTATCACGCGAACGGCCCTGTTTGGCGGAACCGCCGGCGGAGTCACCCTCGACGAGGAAGACTTCGGACTTGGCCGGATCGCGTTCGGAGCAATCGGCGAGCTTGCCGGGAAGCGAAGCGATATCGAGCACCCCCTTGCGGCGGGTGAGTTCACGAGCCTTGCGGGCCGCTTCGCGGGCAACAGCAGCTTCCACCACCTTGCCGACGAGGATCTTCGCTTCAGCCGGATGTTCTTCAAGCCAGGAGCTCAGCGCTTCGTTGACGAGGCTTTCGACAACCGGGCGCACTTCCGAGGACACGAGTTTGTCCTTGGTCTGCGACGAGAACTTCGGATCCGGCACCTTCACGGAAAGAACTGCGGTCAGGCCTTCTCGGCAGTCGTCACCGGTGAGCGAAACCTTTTCCTTTTTCATGATGCCGGACGAATCCGCATAGGACGTGATCTGGCGAGTCAGCGCACCACGGAAGCCCGCCATATGCGTGCCGCCATCGCGCTGCGGAATGTTGTTGGTGAAGCAGAGAACGTTCTCGTGGTAGCTGTCATTCCACCACATCGCGACTTCCACCGTCATGCCGTCCTTCTCGCCCTTGATGGCGACAGGCTTTTCGACGAGCGGCTTCTTGGAACGGTCGAGATATTTGACGAAGGCTTCGAGGCCGCCGTCATACAGCATTTCCTCTTCCTTCACGTCGGGCTTGCGCCGATCCGTGAGCCGGATTCGAACGCCGGAGTTGAGGAAGGCGAGTTCGCGAAGGCGGTGCTCGAGTGTGCCGTAATCGAACTCGGTCATGGTGAAGGTTTCGGTGCTGGCGAGGAAGGTAACTTCCGTGCCGGAGCGACCTTCATAATCCCCGATGACCTTCAGCGGCGCATCGGCGACGCCGTGCGTGAACGAGATCTCGTGAACCTTGCCTGAGCGACGGATCTTCAGCTTGAGCCAGACCGAAAGTGCATTGACGACCGAGACGCCAACGCCGTGCAGTCCGCCCGAGACCTTGTAGGAATTCTGGTCGAACTTACCGCCGGCGTGGAGCTGGGTCATGATGACCTCGGCTGCCGAGACGCCTTCGCCGGTATGGATATCCGTCGGAATGCCGCGACCGTTGTCGGTGACGCTGACCGAGCCATCCGCATTGAGCGTGACCGTGACGATATCTGCATGGCCGGCCAAGGCTTCGTCGATCGCGTTGTCGACGACCTCGTAGACCATGTGATGCAGACCCGAGCCGTCGTCTGTGTCGCCGATATACATGCCTGGGCGCTTTCGCACCGCATCCAGGCCCTTTAGAACCTTGATGGAATCGGCACCGTATTCGGCACTCGCGCCGTGATCGCTGACGGGTGTGTCGGTCATTCAGTCTCTTCCAGTTGGTTAAAATACCGGCGAGCGAATCACCGGAGTCTCCGCCTTGAATATAGGGAATTCAGGGCGGTTTCTAAAGGTTGGTGCCTCGCAAAATGCCTGGAAAGGCGTGGATGCGCAGAGATTTCCAGGGCAATTCAAGCCTTTTGCAGAAGTCTTCGCATTTCCTCTAGCACGTCCGGCGGCAAAGAGCGAATCCGTGCCGCCAAGGCGTTGGCAAATGCGGTGTATGCAGGCGCTAGACCTGTCGTGTCGAGGACCACTTTCGGGCGCGAGGCTTCTGCAACTCGAAACAATTCTTCCGCTTCATCCCAGATGATGTTGAAATAGCCGGTGATACGCTGGAGCAGCTCGAATGTGGGCCGGCCCCGTTTGCCATGTTCCAAGGCCGACAGATAGGCAGGCGTAACCCCGATCGCCTCTGCCAGTTGCCTCTGGGTAACTCCCTTTTTGGCGCGCAGCTGTCGAAGCGCTTCACCAAAGGGCGTCACAGGACCGATCCCCGATAATCCGCACGGCTCTTTGAAAGCCGCACGTACATGGCGCCCTCGCCACCATGGTTTTGGGCTGCCCATTCGTAGGACGAGATCAGGAAACGAAATTCGGCCTTCGAGAACCACAGCGGCACCGCACGGCGCAGAACCCCCTCGCCGCCCACCGAGCGGCCCTTGCCGGTGATGACGAGAACATGGCGCAGACCGCGATCATGAGCACTGTAGAGAAAATCGAGCAGCAGATCGTGGGCGGCGTCCTGGTAGAGACCATGCAGATCGAGCCGAGCATCGATCGCCAGGCGACCCTTGGCGAGCTTCTTCCGGGTGGGTTTTTCCAGCGGATGATGAATGCCGGCAGGCTTTTTTACCTTCGGCGCGACTGCCGCGAAGGCATCGCTGACACGCTGGGTTGGCGGTACCGGAGGCTTGGAGACTTCATCCTCTGCCGCCAGTCGTGCCGCCATTTCCTCTTCGAAGGCAGCGATCTCTTTCATGCGCCCAGGCAGAGCACGGGCGGATTTCGCCACCTTGCCCCAAAGGATGCGTTCATCCGAACTGAGTTTTCGATCCTTCATGCGCCATATCCTACCCGGCATAACGGCCGGCGGCCGCGTTTGGGACGAGGATATAGAAATCCGCATCGTTTCGCACCGTGCCGGCAAGCTCGCCTGCGTGATAGCCGGAACCGGTGAAGATATCGCCCCTTGCAGGCCCAATAATGGCTGAACCCGTATCGAGCGCCAGCATCAGCCGCGCGAACGGCTTGCCGTCGTCGAGATGTGTCAGCCGTTCCGCATGGATGAAAAAGGGGTAGCCGAATGTGTGAATGGAGCGATCCACGGCGAGCGAGCGTCCCGCGATCAGCGGCACCTTGGCGGCAGCGATAGGACCGAGGTCAGGGTCGCTGACATCGGCCTCACGGAAGAAGATGTAGGACTTGTTGTGCCATAAGACTTCATCAACCTTAGCCGGATTCGACACCAGAGCTTCGGCAAGCCACGCCCGTATGCTCTGCATGGAAATATCTTCGCGAGCGATTTCGCCACGATCGATCAGAAGCTTGCCGATCGGCGAAAACGGATGGCCTGCCTTTGCTGCGTAGGTGATGCGCCGGACGCGGCCATCGGGGTAGACCAGCCGAGCTGCGCCCTGAACATGGGCAAAGAAGACGTCGATCCGCGACCGTGCGAAGGCTATCTCCAGCCCCCGGCCGTCGAGACAGCCGCGATCGATTTCACCGCGATCCGGATAAGCGACGATACCATCCGGCGTCTGACGGCCGAACATGTAGCCGGAGTCGAGATCCGCAGGGCGATTGCTGTCGTCGAGATCGACGAGATCGTCAGGCCGGAAATAGAAGGGATGGGTGAAAAGACCTTCGCTCACATCGGAGACGTCGACTTCCGGTTCGTAGAAGGCGGTGACGAATCCTTGTTCGTCATTGTGCTTCAGGATCCGGAAGGGTGTGCAGCGTTGTTCGAAGAAGGTGCGAGCTGCAGAGGCATCGGCAACTGGTGCGGCCTGCTCGAAGAGGTCCGCCAGTTCCATGGCCTCCAGGCCGAGAGAACCCTTGCGATAGGGCTTAACGTTGCGGATATGGGCCGCGCAAGCGCGCATCGCCTCATACAGCGGGCTCGGATCGTCGGCAGCCCAACCGGGGAGATCCACGAAGTCGACCCTCTCGAGGCGGAAGTCAGAGAGGGTCGGAGACGCGGAAATCATTGTTCGGATTCGGTGGCGACCAGCTTCCAGTTCGGGTCGCGGGAGCCGATGTCGCGGGCAAAGGTCCAGATGTCGATGACGTCGGCTACGGTTTCCTGATCGCCGTCGATCAGCGTGCCGGCCTTGTCGAAGGTTGCGGAGATCAACTGGCTGACAATGCGGACGGTAACCTGAGATTCGCCGTCCTTGATCGAAACCTGTGTCATGTCGCATTTGTCGATGCCGACAAAGGTGGACTTGATCACCTCGCCCTTGGCCTCGCGCTCGGCGATCGCCGCTTCGAAGCCGTCATAGACCTCATTGGAGAGAAGCCCCTTCAAGGTCTTCCGATCACCATCGGCAAAAGCCATGACGATCATTTCGTACGCCATCCGCACGCCGTTGAGGAATTCCTTCGGGCGGAACGACGGATCTTCCTTCACGAGGGCACGAAGCGATGCGTTGAGCGGCGTATCAGGCTTTGCGACGGCATCGATATCGGCATTGCGTTGTTCCTCATCGACATTGTCGCGGCGAGGAAGCGTCACTACCTTGCTATCGTCCTCGACGGGACCGCGGGCAACATCGCGAGGGCTGACTGTCTCAGTCGGCGGCTTCTCATGTCCCGTGCGCCGGCCGAGGACGCTGCGCAATTGCAGGAATATCAGCACTGCTGCGACGAGGAAAAACAGTGTTATCAAGTCGTTCGAGCCCATTTTATCCCGCAATTGTCGTTTAAAAGTTCTATGCAGCTTTTCATATAGTCTCCTACCGCCCATCTTCAAATAGCAACGGCGTGAGATGAACCCATATCCGCCAATTAGATACAGGCAATGATTATGCGCTTACCATTCCTTCCGGTTGTTCTCCTGGCTTGGCCGCTGGCCGAAATCGCTGGTTTTGTTTTGGTCGGAAGAGCGATCGGACTTTGGGGAACGCTTGGCCTCGTCCTCGGAACGGGCCTCCTGGGCGCATTGATGATCCGCGGCCAGGGGATGACTATGCTGCGGCGGCTTTCGACAGAAGGGCGCGAAGGTCGGATGCCTGCAGCCGAACTGGTGAGCGGAGCGATGGTCGTGGTGGCTGGCATCCTGCTGATGCTGCCGGGGTTTCTGACCGACATCGTTGGTCTCGCGCTGCTTGTGCCCTTTATCCGCAAGCTGATCTGGTCGGCCATCGGCAGCCGCGTGGTCGTCGTGAATTCGGGCGATCGCAGAAGCCCGGGCGGTTTTCGCGCCGGTCCCGGCCCTGGCCCCGGTCCTGCGCCTGTTCATCCGGTTGGATCCGGCCCGGTGGTCGATCTCGATGACGACGATTATCGCCGCGAACCGAACCCGTCCTCGCCTTGGGCGGACAAGGATAAGCGGATCGAACCTTAAGGCTAAGATCTCGCAGGGTTGTAAGCCCCGGAGCGAAATGTTAAGTGCCCCCAACGCTTTTCAGCCACCCTTTCCAGCCTTGAGGAATTTTTATGGCAGACGATAACGAACAGGCTTCCGCACCCTCGCTCAATATCCTGGCGCAGTACACCAAGGATCTTTCGTTCGAAAATCCCGGCGCGCCGCGCTCGCTGCAGTCGCGCGACAAGGCACCAGCGATCAACATCAGCGTCAACGTCAACGCCAATCCGCTTTCGGAAAACGACTTCGACGTCGTTCTGTCGCTGAGTGCCGAAGCCCGCGAAGACGACAAGATCGTGTTTGCGGCCGAGCTGGTATACGGCGGCGTTTTCCGCATCACCGGTTTCCCGCAGGAGCACATGCTGCCGCTCCTGTTTATCGAATGCCCGCGTCTTCTCTTCCCGTTCGCACGCCAGATCATTTCCGACGTGACCCGCAACGGTGGCTTCCCGCCGCTGATGATCGATCCGATCGATTTCGGTCAGATGTTCTCGCAGCGTATGGCCGAAGAACAGACCAAGTCGCAGGTTCAGCCGCTCAACAGCTGAGCGAGCAACGGATAGAATATAAAAGCCCGGTCACAGCCGGGCTTTTTTCATGTCTGGACTTCAGCAGGAATCAGTCGGCTGCATATTTCAGCCAGACGGCCTTATCCTTCAGTCCACTCACCATCGCGGCATGGGCGGCGATGTCGTCTTCGCTAATGCGCGGCGGCAGATGGCGTGGCCGTGCGGCGATCGCGGTGACCACCACATCCTCGATCTCGATGACGTTTCTCGGCTGATCAGCACCGACCAGACCGAGAGCCGCCTGCCGGCCGCCGGTCATCTCGATATACACTTCCGCCAGGAGTTCGGAGTCGAGCAGCGCGCCGTGCTTGGTGCGATGGCCATTGTCGATGCCGTAGCGACGGCACAGTGCGTCGAGGGAGTTAGGACCCATCGGATGCTTTCGGCGGGCCATCGAAAGCGTATCGACCACGTTTTCCGGTGGGACCGGCGGCAGGCCTATGCGTTCAAATTCGGCATTGATAAAGCCGATATCGAAATTGGCATTGTGGGCGATCCACCGGGCGCCATCGAAGAAGTCGATGATCTGTTGCGCCACCTGGGCGAAGGGCGGCTTGTCTTTCAGCGACTCATCGGTAATGCCATGGACGGCCAGCGCATCCGGATGAACCTTGCGATCGCCCGGGTTGATATAGAGGTGCAACGTTCTCCCCGTCGGGAAGTTGTTGATGAGCTCTATGCCGCCGATTTCGATAATCCGGTCGGCCTTGGATTCAAGGCCGGTGGTTTCGGTATCGAAGATGATTTCACGCATGGGTATTTCCGTTCCTGCTGCCGGCTTTTAGAGTGGCGATGATGTCGCGCACGCTTGATCTGGCTGGCTCCAGTCCGGCGCCGGTGTCGATGACGAAATCGGCACGCGCCCGCTTTTCGGCATCCGGAACCTGCCGCGCCAAGATCATCGACAACTTCTCCTCTGTCATGCCGGGCCGCGCAAGTACCCTCTGGCGCTGCACCTGTGGATCGCAGCTGACGACGACGACAAAATCGACCCTTTTCTCGCCGCCGGTCTCGAACAGCAAGGGAATGTCGAGCACGACGAGCGCTGCGCCGGCGCTTTTGTGTTTATCGAGAAATTCCGTTTCGCGTTTGCGCACCAGCGGGTGGACGATGGATTCCAGCAGTTTGAATTTTTCAGGTGCTACCGAAAGCTGGCGCGACAGTTCCTGTCGGTCGACGACACCGTCTCTGACCGCATTCGGGAACGCCTCCGCGATCGGATCGACCGCTTCACCGTGATAGAGATCGTGGACCACCTGGTCGGCATCGTTGACCGGGATACCCTCTTGCGCAAACATTTCTGCGGTGGTGGATTTCCCCATGCCGATGGAGCCGGTGAGGCCGATAACGATCATCCGTGAATATCCATATCTGCGATGACAAGATCCCGCAGCGTCTGATCGACGACAGGGCGGAGGCCGAACCATTTCTCGAAACCCGGCACGGCCTGATGCAGAAGCATGCCGAGACCATCCACGGTCACGAAGCCCTGCTCCTCCGCCTGTTTCAGAATGTCCGTTTGCAGCGGGATATAAACGATATCGGTAACGACTGCGTTCGTGAGCATGGTCGAGAAGTCGAACTGCGGTATCGGCGCGCCGTCCATGCCGAGCGATGTTGTATTCACAAAGAGACCTGCGCCGGACATGACCTCGCCCAGTGCTTCCATCGCATGCGCGTGCACGTTTTGTCCGAACCGGTCGGCAAGTTCCTGCGCACGCGCCACGGTCCGGTTGACGACGTGAATTTCTCCGACGCCCTGATCCCTGACGGCTTGAATGATAGCTCGGCTGGCACCGCCAGCACCGAGAATGACGGCGCGATCGACATTTCCCCAACCGGGCGACTGTTCGTCGAGGTTGGCGGTAAAACCGTAGACATCGGAGTTCGAGGCGTGAAGAACACCTTCCTCCATCCACAGCGTGTTGGCGGCACCGAGTTCTTCGGCGATCGCATCTGGACGATCAGCGAGCGCAAAAGCCATTTCCTTGTGGGGAATGGTGACATTGCCGCCGCGATAGCCTGATGATCCGTCTTTAAGCTTGCTGACGAAAGCTGGAAAATCCTCAGGTGCCACCGCTTCACGTGTGTAGCGGCCAGAAATACCGAACTTAGCCAGCCAATGACCGTGGATGATCGGCGAACGCGAGTGCTTGATCGGCCACCCCGTTACGAAAGCGTTAACCAAAAGTGTTTCACGTGAATCAGCCATCGATCGCTCCGATAGCGCGTAAAGTGTCGAGAAGCGGCAGCATGGGGAGGCCGAGAATGGTGAAGTAATCTCCATCGATCCGCGAGAATAGCTGAATGCCCTCACCTTCCAACTGGTAGGCGCCGACGCTTCCGAACACCGTTTCGCCCACCCTATCGAGATAGCGATCCACGAATATCTCGCTGAGCGGTCTGACGGTAAGATCGGCGTGTGCAACATGCTCCCAAAGGGTTTCGCCATCGCGCACAAGAGCGACGGCGCTGTTCAGCCTATGCGTCCTGTCCGACAGAGAGAGCAGGCTTTCGCGCGCCTCTTCCCGTGATTTCGGCTTGTGATAAACGCGATGATCGAGCGACATGGTCTGATCCGACCCGATGACGATGGCGGAAGGATAGTGTCTGCTGACATCGAGCGCCTTGGCCTTTGCCAAGGTCAGCGCGACGATATCTGGGCTGGCGCCCACCAGTCCCGCCTCGATCTGACGTTCATCGATATCGGCGGCCCGGCTTTCGAAACTCAGCCCCGCATTTTCCATCAACATGCGTCTGAACTTGCTGGATGAGGCCAATATGAGTGGCCTTGAGTGAGACATTGTCACGGCAGATCTCCGGATGGAATTAGTGCCGAATTACCGTAGCTTCGGGCGGAGCGCAACGATGGCCGCCGCCGTCTCCTCGATCGACCGGCGGGTGACGTCGATGACCGGCCAGCCGTGGCGCGAGCAGAGCGCTCGTGCATATTTCAGTTCCTCGTTGATCGTTGCCCGATCCGTATAATGACCGCGATCGAAATTTTGCGTGGTTCCGAGTTCGCGGTGTTCGCGCACCTGTGAAATGCGGTCCGTCGTCGCGACCAGCCCGACGATCAGGGGCCGGGTTGCAGACAGAAGTGCATATGGAAGGTCGACGCCCGGCACGATCGGGATATTTGCCGTCTTGATACCGCGGTTGGCGAGATAGATGCTGGTCGGCGTTTTCGAGGTGCGGCTGATCCCGACCAGTACGACATCGGCCTCGTCGTACCCTTCGCGCATCTGGCCATCGTCATGATCCATGGTGAAGTTCAGCGCTTCGATGCGGGCGAAATATTCCGCGTTGAGCGCATGCTGCGCGCCGACGCGGTATTTCGACGGTGCTCCGAGATAGGTCTGGAATGTCGCCATAACCGGTTCCAGCACGTTGACGCACGGTGTTCCTATCTGACGGCAGCGCTCGTCCAGCAGTTTCGCAAGCTCGCGATCAACGATCGTATAAAGGACGATCCCCGGTTCACGATCGATCGCCTCCAGCACGGCGAGAACCTGCTTGCGGTTTCGCACCAGCGGATAGACGTGCTCGACGGCGAGCGAGGTCTGGAACTGGGCTGCCGCCGCGCGTCCTGTCGAGATCAGGGTCTCGCCCGTGGAGTCAGATATGAGGTGGAGATGGAAGAAGTTTTTTCTGTTCTCCACGTTGTTCTTCGTCCTCTGTTGATAACCGGGGAGAGACTGACCGCCTTTCGAGGGCCGAGCCAGACCCCTGGGATAACCTCCGAGTTGTCCACAATCGCGTATTTCGAGGAAGCCGTTTCAGGCCCCCTGTTCAAAGCGGGGATAACCGGATTAACGTATCGTTTGATTCACAAGATATCCACAAGAGAGCTTCACCGGGCGCCCGGCACAAGCAATTGATATCCCTGATCGAAATATGGTTATCCAGAAGCTCTGCCAAGAATGCCCGGAAGTTTTCCTTTCCAACGATACGGAGCGGCAGATCGTCGCGTTTTCTGTGCAGGAGTTTTAATCCTTGCTACTCACCGACTCTAAGAAATAGAAGATCTTAAGAATCTTATTTTCTTTATTTGGAGAACCCATTGGCCGGTCCGACCAGGAAGATCGTTGAGGTGCTGAACGGCAAGACGATCACCCCACCGCCGATATGGCTTATGAGGCAGGCAGGTCGATATCTGCCCGAGTACCGGGAAGTCCGTGCGGCAGCCGGTTCGTTTCTCGATCTCTGTTATACGCCGGATCTGGCTGTCGAAGTGACGCTTCAGCCTATCCGGCGCTACCAGTTCGACGCAGCCATCCTGTTTTCCGATATCCTCGTCATTCCCGATGCCTTGAAGCGCAATGTTCGCTTCGTGCAGGGAGAGGGTCCAAGGATGGATCCGATCGACGAAGCAGGGATTGCAGCGCTCGATAGCAGTACGATGCTTTCCCACCTTGCACCGGTGCTGGAGACGGTTCGGAGGCTTCGGCTGGAGCTACCCCCTGAAACTGCCCTGATCGGCTTCTGCGGGGCTCCCTGGACCGTTGCGACCTATATGATCGCCGGTCAGGGAACACCGGACCAAGCGCCGGCACGTCTGTTCGCCTACCGCTACCCCGAGGCCTTTGAAAAACTGCTGGCTCTGCTGGCGGAGATGTCTGCCGAATATCTGATCGGTCAGATCGATGCGGGCGCAGATGTCGTGCAGATCTTCGATTCCTGGGCCGGCGTGCTCGGGGAGAAGGAATTCGAGGAATTCTCGATCAAGCCCGTGCGGCGGATCATCGATATCATCAAGGCAGCGCGACCTAACGCGAAGGTGATTGCTTTCGCCAAGGGTGCAGGCATGAACCTCAAACACTACCGGGCCCGGACGGGCGCAGATGCAATCGGGCTCGATTGGTCGGTGCCGATGTCGTTTGCGCAGGAGCTGCAGAAGGACGGGCCCGTCCAGGGCAATCTCGATCCAATGCGCGTGGTGGCAGGCGGAAAGTCCCTAGACGACGGGATCGATGCTATTCTCCAGGGGCTTGGACAGGGACCGCTGATCTTCAATCTCGGCCACGGCATCACACCGCAGGCGGATCCGCAGACTGTTGCGCATCTTGTGAAACGGGTCAGAGGATCGGGCGTATGACGCGGGACGATCGCACCGGTGCCGGAAATGGGCGGCGTGTCGCGTTCCGGGCGGCGACGGCGCTTTCGGTTTTCGTCGTCGTGCTGTTTTTTATCTACTGGCTGCGGCCTGATGATTTCCTGCTCTACATCAAGGCCTTTCACGTCATCGCCGTGATTTCCTGGATGGCCGGGCTGCTCTACCTTCCCAGGCTTTTCATCTATCACGCGGAAGCCGAACCCGGCTCCGCCCAGTCGGAAACCTTCAAAGTGATGGAGGGGCGGCTCCTGAAAATCATCATGAACCCGGCGATGATGATCAGCTGGGCGCTCGGGCTTTATCTCGCTTGGGCAGTCTACGGTTTCCAGGGCGGCTGGCTTCATGCCAAGATACTGTTTGTCCTGCTGCTCACCATGGCGCATATGCGGTTCAGTGCCGCAGTTCGGGCTTTTGCCATAGACGGGCCGCGCAAAACCGCCCGCTACTGGCGGTTGATGAACGAAATCCCGACGGTTTTGATGATTGCCATCGTAATCATGGTCATCGTTAAGCCATTTTGATGGTGTCTTGAGCTTTTTCTTAACTCCGCCTGCCCCTCCCCCTTGCAGGCGTGCTCGTGAACAGCTATTTTCCCAGCCATCTCATCTCGTGGCATGTGTGTAATCGTCTGTCCTACCCCGGTGTCTTCCGCGGTAGCGAATTTCACCGACACGCCTGTTTCCCCAAAAAATTCTGAATATGGTCCCCTCTTCATGGCTGAAATGAAGCTTCAAGAACTCAAGAGCAAATCGCCGACCGATTTGCTGACATTCGCCGAATCGCTGGAGGTGGAAAACGCCAGCACCATGCGCAAGCAGGAATTGATGTTTGCGATTCTCAAGATTCTGGCCAGCCAGGATGTCGAGATCATCGGCGAAGGTGTCGTTGAAGTTCTGCAGGATGGCTTCGGATTTCTCCGTTCGGCCAACGCCAATTACCTGCCTGGCCCGGATGATATCTACATCTCTCCCTCGCAGATCCGCCGCTTTTCGCTGAAGACCGGCGACACCGTCGAGGGACCGATCCGCGGGCCGAAGGAAGGCGAGCGCTATTTCGCGCTGCTGAAGGTCAACACGATCAACTTCGACGACCCGGAAAAAATCCGCCACAAGGTGCATTTCGACAATCTGACACCGCTCTACCCGAATGAGCGCTTCAAGATGGAACTCGACGTCCCGACGTCGAAGGACAATTCGGCGCGCGTGATCGATCTCGTCGCACCGCTCGGCAAGGGCCAGCGCGGCCTGATCGTCGCGCCGCCGCGCACGGGTAAGACCGTTCTCTTACAGAACATCGCGCATTCGATCACGGCTAACCACCCCGAGTGCTATCTCATCGTTCTCCTGATCGACGAGCGGCCGGAAGAAGTGACGGACATGCAGCGCTCGGTGAAGGGCGAAGTTGTTTCCTCGACCTTCGACGAACCCGCCATCCGCCACGTTCAGGTGGCTGAAATGGTCATCGAGAAGGCGAAACGTCTGGTCGAACATGGCCGCGATGTCGTCATTCTGCTCGACTCCATCACCCGTCTTGGCCGCGCCTACAACACGGTCGTTCCGTCATCCGGCAAGGTTCTGACCGGTGGTGTGGACGCCAACGCCCTGCAGCGCCCGAAGCGCTTCTTCGGTGCCGCTCGTAACATCGAAGAAGGCGGATCGCTGACCATCATCGCTACGGCGCTGATCGATACGGGCAGCCGTATGGACGAAGTCATCTTCGAAGAGTTCAAGGGGACCGGCAACTCGGAAATCGTGCTCGACCGAAAGGTTGCCGACAAGCGCATCTTCCCAGCCATGGATATTCTGAAATCCGGCACGCGCAAGGAAGACCTTCTCGTCCAGCGCCAGGACCTGCAGAAGATCTTTGTTCTCCGTCGAATTCTCGCGCCGATGGGAACGACGGATGCAATCGAGTTTTTGATCGACAAGCTGAAGCAGACCAAGAGCAACAGCGACTTCTTCGACTCGATGAACACCTGATCCTTAGCCGGATTCACTGCTACCGAGAGGCGCCCGTCGTAAAGACGGGCGCTTTCGAGTTTCTGGGACACAGTCCGAAAGCCGCATCATGAACCCTGATACGATCTTTGCCCTTTCGAGCGGAGCACTGCCCGCAGGTCTCGCCGTTATCAGGCTAAGCGGCAGCCAAGCCTTCACTGCGGCTGAGACGCTTGCTGGTCGTTTAGCGACGGACCGTAAAGCATCGCTCAGAACGATTCGCGGCCGAAACGGCGCGATCATCGATCAGGGACTGGTGGTCGGCTTCCCGGGGCCAAACTCGTTTACGGGAGAAGACTGCGTCGAACTGCATGTGCATGGCAGCCGCGCCGTTGTTGCAGCTCTCATCCTAGAGCTCGAGCAAATCGACGGACTTAGGTTGGCCGAGGCGGGAGAGTTTTCAAGGCGAGCGTTTGAGAACGGCAGGTTGGATCTCGTCGAGATTGAAGGTCTTGCGGATCTCATCTCTGCCGAAACGGAAATGCAGCGCCGTCTAGCGGTCGAGCAAAGCTTTGGCGGCCAGTCAGCGCTCTATATCGACTGGGCTGAGCGTCTGACGCGGTCGCGTGCTCTGATCGAGGCCGAGATGGATTTCGCTGACGAGGACGACGTGCCGGGTTCCGTATCGGAGCGGGTCTGGAGCGAGGTGGGACAGATTTATCTGGAACTTCTCCAGCATCTGGAAACCGCAAAGTCTGGCGAGATCATCCGGGATGGCTACAAGATCGTCATCGCCGGACCTCCGAACGCGGGCAAAAGCAGCCTTTTGAACGCGCTTGCGAACCGGGATGTGGCGATTGTGACGGAACGTGCAGGAACGACCCGGGATATCCTGCATGTCGATCTCGACATGTCGGGTTATCTCGTCCGTTTCTTCGATACGGCTGGCCTGCGGGAAAGCGACGACATTGTTGAAGTCGAAGGGATCCGTCGGGCCCGTGTTGCGATCGAGCAAGCCGACATGATCCTCGCTCTCAACGAGATCGGTTCGCCGGCGTTACAAAACCATGAGTTCAGTCAGACTAACGTCCTGACTGTCGGAACGAAGCTGGATGCGCACGCACCTTCGGACGACTTCGACCTTTGCATCTCAACAAAAACTGGCGACGGGCTCGAGCTCCTCAGGGAGACCATCCTCCGAAAGATCACAGCGCTGTGGACCGGTTCGCTGGTTCCGAACAGAGCTCGGCAAGTCGACGCACTGAAAGATGCTTCCAATTTTATCGCAGAGGCGTTAAACGGCACGGAACTTGACTTGAGAGCCGAAAGCCTTCGAGCAGCCGCATCCGCCTTGGGGCGCATTACGGGCCGCGTCGATGTCGAGCAGTTGCTGGATGTTATCTTCTCGCAGTTCTGTATCGGAAAATGATTCACGTGAAACACTCGGCTGACGTGGGACAATGAATATGGACCAAAATTTCGATGTCATCGTAATTGGTGGTGGTCATGCCGGTTGCGAGGCCGCGAGCGCTGCGGCGCGGATGGGCGCCAGGACGGCCTTAATCACCCACAAACGTGAAACGATTGGTGTCATGTCCTGCAATCCCGCGATCGGCGGGCTGGGCAAAGGTCACCTCGTGCGCGAGGTCGATGCGCTTGACGGTCTGATGGGCCGCGTCGCAGACGTTTCTGGAATCCAGTTCCGTTTGCTCAACCGGAAAAAGGGTCCCGCCGTTCGTGGTCCCCGTACGCAGGCCGACCGGCGCCTTTACCGTGAAGCGATGCAGAAGGAAATCTTCAATCACCTGAGCCTCACTGTCATCGAGGGTGACGCATTCGACCTCATCACGGACACTGGTCGAGTGTCAGCTGTCATCATGAGGGATGGCCGTCGATTCGGATGCGGAACGGCTGTACTCACGACCGGTACGTTCCTGCGCGGGCTTATTCATATCGGGCAGGAAAAGATACCGGCCGGTCGGGTGGGTGAGGAACCATCGCTCGGGCTATCAGCGACGCTTCTTGGACTTGGCGTTGCCCTGGGGCGCCTGAAAACCGGCACACCGGCACGGCTTGATGGGCGGACCATCGCTTGGGACCAGCTTGACAAGCAGGAAGCCGATGAGCAGCCAGTTCCGTTCTCGTTCATGACCGATAAAATCGTAACGCCGCAGATCAGCTGTGGAGTGACCCGCACGAACGAGGCGACCCATCGGATCATCTCCGACAACATCCACCTGTCCGCAATGTATTCCGGCCAGATCGAGGGCGTGGGCCCGCGTTATTGTCCGTCGATCGAAGACAAGATCGTGCGGTTCGGTGAGCGTGACGGGCACCAGATCTTCCTAGAGCCCGAAGGGCTTGATGATCCAACTGTTTACCCAAACGGAATATCCACGTCCCTGCCCGCATCAGTCCAGGAAGCTTTCATCCGCACTATCCCGGGCCTTGAGCAGGTCGAGATTATTCAGCCCGGCTATGCGATCGAGTATGACTATGTTGATCCGCGGGAATTGACACCCACGCTGGAAGTCAAGAAATTGCCGGGGCTGTTCCTGGCTGGCCAGATCAACGGCACCACGGGTTACGAGGAAGCTGCCGCGCAAGGAATGGTCGCCGGCCTTTCAGCAGCGATGACGGCTTCGGGAGGCCAGCCGGAGCCGTTCAGTCGTGCCGAATCCTATATCGGTGTCATGGTCGATGACCTCACGTCGAAGGGCGTGACGGAACCTTATCGCATGTTCACATCACGTGCCGAATACCGCCTTTCGCTACGGGCCGACAATGCCGATATCAGGCTCACTCAGAAGGGTATTGAACTGGGTTGCGTGGGCGCCGATCGTGCAGCCAAGTTCGCGGCCTACTCCAGAGCAGTCGACGAAGCCCGTGCGATGCTAAAATCGCTCTCGGTAACGCCTAAACAGGGTGCAGCCCACGGATTGTCCCTCAACCAGGACGGCCAGCGGCGTACGGCGTACGAGCTGCTCGCCTACCCCAACCAATCGATGGCTGGGCTGGCCGGTGTCTGGGAGGAACTCCATGGGGTCAATGCGAAGGTAGCAGAAGCTCTCGAGATCGAGTCCTCTTACTCTGTCTACATGAACAGACAAGCTGCAGATATTGGCTCAACGATCCGCGATGAGTCAAAAACCATCCCTCTGTCCTTCGATTATTCTACAGTGCCCGGTCTCTCAAACGAGCTACGCATAAAGCTCGCGAAGCATCAGCCCAGTAATATGGCGCAGGCCGCAAAAGTTGACGGTATGACGCCCGCAGCGTTGGCGCTCATTCTCGCGCTTGTGAAAAAGGAAGCCGCGGTCGCGGATCGCGTAAAACGAGTCTCGGCATGATGTTAAACGGCAGAAGTGTTTCACGTGAAACGCAGGAGAGGCTTGAGCATTTTGCTACGCTCTTCTCCAAGTGGGCGAAAACAATCAACCTTGTCGCTCCCTCGACCCTGAACGAGATTTGGCAGCGCCATATCGCTGATAGTGCGCAAATCTTTCAACTATCCCCGGGGCCATCAAAATGGATCGATCTTGGCTCGGGCGGTGGCTTTCCAGGAATCGTGACCTCGATTTTCCTCGCCGAGCTTGAAGATGGTTGGGTTCACTTGGTCGAAAGCAACCATAAAAAGGCTGCTTTCCTCCGCGTCGCTCTAAACGAAACCGGAGCTCGGGGTTCGGTTCACCCTCTCCGGATCGAGCAGGCGGCACATGAGTTGCCTGAATGCCAGCGCGTTTCCGCTCGCGCTCTGGCTGATCTTGACCAACTTCTATCCTATTCCTCCGATTGGATGGTCGAGACGGAAGCCAGAGGCTTCTTCCACAAAGGCCGGGATTATCGCCGTGAAGTCAGCGAAGCCCGTAGTCGCTGGGATTTCGATCTGCTAGAACACCAAAGCGTTGTCGAGCAGGACTCGGTTATTCTTGAGATCAGCAACCTCCGACGCAAGGACCCGTAAAGTCAGGTGCGATATGTTCGAAAAGAACCGTATTATTACCATCGCTAATCAAAAAGGCGGCGTCGGTAAGACGACGACAGCGATCAACCTGGCAACGGCGCTCGCCGCAATCGGCGAAAACGTCCTCATCATCGACCTTGATCCTCAGGGAAACGCCAGCACTGGCCTCGGTATTAACCGCAAGGATCGCGTTCATTCGTCTTATGACGTGCTGATGGGTGAAAGCGATATTGGCGAAACTGCCGTTCCGACTGCTGTTCCGAACCTGTCCATCGTTCCCTCCACCATGGATCTTCTCGGTTTCGAGATGGAAATTTCGCAGGCCACGGACCGCGCTTTCCGGTTAAAGCGGGCGCTGGATACTGATGTCGCGCGTGCATACTCTTATATCCTCGTCGACTGCCCACCCTCTTTCAATCTGCTGACGATGAATGCGATGGCCGCAGCGCATTCGGTGCTCGTACCTCTGCAGTGCGAGTTCTTTGCGCTCGAGGGTTTGAGCCAGCTCCTCGAAACGGTTGACCAGGTCCGCCGGACGGTCAATCCTCTGCTCGATATCCAGGGTATCGTTCTGACGATGTTCGATGCGCGCAACAATCTGGCCCAACAGGTCGTCAGCGACGTCAGGACATATCTCGGTGATAAGGTGTACCACACGCTGATTCCGCGAAACGTTCGGGTATCCGAAGCGCCTTCATATGGTAAGCCGGCTATTCTTTACGATCTCAAATGCGCTGGGAGCCAGGCCTACCTTCAGCTCGCCTCCGAGGTGATCCAGCGGGAACGTCGGCGCAAGGCGGCTTGAAACCCTTCTTTGATTACACGAAATAACAGGTGACAGGATGAACGAAGATCCCTCGAAAAGGCGGCTGGGCCGCGGGCTTGCTGCGCTTATCGGTGAGATGGATCAACCTGTGCAGGTCAATACACCTGCGAAAAACGTCAATCCGGACCGCATGGTGCCGATCGAGCATGTTTCGCGCAGTCCGAAAAACCCCAGGCGCCATTTCGATGAGGCCGAGCTGCAGGATCTCGCCAGCTCGATCAGGCAGCATGGCATTGTCCAGCCGGTCGTTGTTCGGACGGTCGACGGTCGCCTTGAGATCATTGCCGGTGAGCGCCGGTGGCGCGCAGCGCAACTGGCGGGACTGACTGAGATCCCGGTCATCGTCCGCGACGTAGACGATCGGACTGCACTTGAAATCGCAATCGTTGAAAACGTTCAGCGGTCCGACCTCAATCCGCTCGAAGAGGCGCTCGGTTACGAGCAGTTGATTGCCGAACATGGCTATACCCAGAACGATCTGGGTGAAATCATCGGCAAGAGCCGCAGTCACGTCGCAAACAGCCTTCGCCTTCTGAAATTGCCGGACCCGGTTCGCGACATGCTGTCTGCCGGAAGCCTTTCAGCTGGTCACGCGCGTGCCTTGATCACCACGTCCGATCCCTCGTCCCTCGCGCGCACGATCGTTTCCAAAGGCATGTCGGTGCGCGATGCAGAGCGGCTTGCGCAAAACGATATCAAGTCCCAGGGCATGCCCCAGCTTGAAACCAAGTCGGTTGAAAAGGATTCTGATACGCTAGCCTTGGAGCGCACGTTGACCGATGCTCTCGGATTGGATGTGAAGATCAATCACCGAGGGGGCAACGGTCAGGTTCGGATCAACTACCGCAATCTCGAGCAGCTTGAAGAGGTTTGCCGGTTGCTGGAGCGGCGAGGTTAGCGCCTTCCCAGATCGTCATCAGCGATATCGCGACGACTGTATCGCGATTGCCATCAGGCTGTGGAAGGCGATGCTGGGCTCGAGACTTTGTCTTTGCCGGGACTGAAGGACGGCTGCCTGCAGGCGCTCGGTTTCCCGGGCAAGTGCCGGTGCGGTCCAGGATCGCAGCGCCTTTTCGATAATCGGCTTGCGCTTGAAGTGGATATGCCGACCGAGAGTCATCATGACCTGTGCGGCCTGCAGCTTCTTGTCGTCCATTTCCGCCCGCATCACATCCAGCAACTGGAACTGTCTGAGGCAGGATTGCAGGATCAGAAAGATCGGCGTCTTGGATACCAACACCTTCTGAAAAGCGCGCTGAAGAGACGCCACGTCTCCGGAGAGAATGGCGTCGACGGCCTCGTCCGCGGAGACGCTGCTAGCATCGCCGATGATTTCATCGACGTGATCTTCGCTAATAGTCCCCGCACCGCGACAATAGAGCGCAAGCTTCTTCACCTCGTTGCGGGATGCGATTCGATCGCCGCCGAGAAGCTCCATCAGGCGCTGGCGGGCAGCGCCGCTGATGGTGAGGCCTTCGGCCGACAGTTCGGTATCGATCAGGCCGGCAAGCGCGCGTGCATCGTCCGCATAGCAGGGAATGACGGCGATGGAGCGGACCGGCTCCACCACCTTGCGAAGGCCGCTGCCCTTCTTCAGGTCACCAGCCTCGATGATTAAGATATTGGCGGGAGGCTCATCCTTGGCGAGCGCCTGCATGGCATCCAGCAGCGGCTTCTCGTTCATTGCGCCACGGAGCCAGACCAATTTGGCGCCTCCGAAAAGGCCGAGTGAGTTGACCTCATCAAGGAGACGGCCGGGATCTCCCTGGAGATCGGATACATCCAGCTTGAGCATCGCGAATGGGTCGTCCTGCGCGACACCGGTCTTGGCCGCGATCTGCGCAGCCCGCTCGGAAACGAGCCCGCGATCGGGCCCATAGATTACGAAGATCTTGTAGAGGCCGACCGACTTGTCAAGAAACCGGTCGAACTCGTGGGATTTTATTTCTGCCATACGGGAGGCGACTGGGGCTCGCGGGCAAGGGCAATGGCGATCTCACCACGCAGGAACTCGGCCGTCTCGCGGGCAGCACGGTTTTCAGCGTCGCGGATTGCCCGCAGTTTTGCAAAGCTCTGTCCCGGGACATCGATCAAGGCGACGACTTCGCGCTTGGCCGATTTCAGGATCTTGCTGTCGCTGATACGGGTCAGCGTATAGGTGACATCCACCTGAACGCGGCCGGCAACAGGGATGTTGCTGACAGACACGGTGTCATCGTCGCTGGTAAGGTCGAGAATGCTCGAGGCGGAGCTCGTGGCCGTCATTTTCACTTCGTAGAGCGGATGCGCCGTCTCGCCTGCACCATGACCGGTGAGGAAGACGAGATTGTTGCGGATCACCTGCTCGATACGGGTCTTCGGATCCGCAAACTCCACGGATGCGAGCTTCTGACCGGTGCCTTCCTGTTCGGAATAGAGAGGCCGTGCCTGGCATCCCGCCAGAAGGGCAAGGCCGGCGATGCCAAGTGCGATGCCAAAGCGGCGGAATGAACGATCAGGCAACAATGTTCACGATCCTCTGTGGGACGACGATGATCTTCTTCGGTGGCTTGCCACCGAGAGCGGCTTTTACCACGTCGAGTGCGAGGGCTGCAGCCTCGACGGCAGTTTGATCCGCGTCGCGCGCGATTGTCAATTCGGCGCGCTTCTTGCCGTTGATCTGGACCGGCATCGTAACGTCGTTTTCGACGACGAGAGCCTGGTCGAACTGTGGCCATGCAGTTGTTGATACCATCTCGCCATTGCCGAGCACGGCCCAGCATTCCTCGGCCAGATGCGGCGTCATTGGCGCGACGATCTGGATCAGGATTTCCGAGGCGTTGCGAACAGCGGCACGGTAGGCGGCGTCGCCCTTGCCGGCGGCAACATCGGTCAGCGGCGCTGCAAGCGCGTTGACCAGTTCGTAGATGCGGGCCACGGCCTTGTTGAAGGACAGCTTGTCGAGATCGCCCTGAACGGCCTGCAGCGTCTTGTGGGCCAGCTGCGAGATTGCCAGTCCATCGCCATCCTTAGCCGGAGTCGGATCGACCATTTTGAGGTTTTCGGCGGCTTCAGAAATCAGGCGCCACAGGCGCTGGGTAAAGCGGTAGGCACCTTCGACACCAGCTTCCGACCAGATCACATCGCGATCCGGCGGGCTATCGGACAGAACGAAGAAGCGGGCCGTATCGGCGCCGTAGGATGCGATGATGTCATCGGGATCGACGACATTCTTTTTCGACTTCGACATTTTTTCGATCGAGCCGATGGTGACGTCGGCGCCGCTTGTCAGCAGCGTCGCGGTACGCTTGCCGTCGACTTCCTCGATACGGATATCGGCGGGAGCGACCCATTCACCGTTCTGGCCGGACTCGCCGAGACGGTAGGTTTCGTGCACGACCATGCCTTGCGTGAACAGGCCCTTGAACGGTTCCTTCACGGCCACGTGGCCGGTCTCGCGCATGGCACGGGTGAAGAAGCGCGAATAGAGCAGATGCAGGATCGCGTGCTCAATGCCGCCGATATACTGATCGACCGGCAGCCAGTGATCGGCAACGGCCGGGTTTGTCGGCTCGTTCAGCCAAGGGGCTGTGAAGCGCGTGAAATACCAGCTGGAATCGACAAACGTATCCATCGTGTCCGTCTCGCGACGGGCATCGTGGCCGCATTTCGGGCAGCTGACATGGCGCCAGGTCGGGTGGCGGTCGAGCGGGTTGCCCGGCAGGTCGAAGGTGACGTCGTCGGGCAACTGCACCGGCAGGTCCTTCTTCGGCACCGGCACGACGCCGCAGACTTCGCAATGGATGACCGGGATCGGGCAACCCCAGTAGCGCTGGCGGGAAATGCCCCAGTCGCGCAGGCGGAAGTTCACCTTGCGCTCGCCCTGCGGTGCATTGCCGAGCGTCTGTTCGGACAGCCTATCGGCAATGATCTGAAACGCTTCGTCCGTGGACTTGCCGTCCAGGAAGCGGGAATTGATCATCACGCCGTCGTCGACGAAAGCGGTATCGCCGATCTCAAACGTGGCGGCATCACCATCCCTGGGCATCACCACGGCAACGACTGGAAGATTGTATTTGCGGGCAAAATCCAGGTCGCGCTGGTCGCCGGCCGGGCAGCCGAAGATTGCGCCCGTGCCGTATTCCATCAGCACGAAGTTCGCGACATAGACCGGCAGTTCCCACGAGGGATCGAGCGGATGCTTGACGCGGACGCCGGTGTCGATGCCCTTTTTCTCGGCCGTTTCCAGCGCAGCAAGGGACGTGCCCTGACGCCGGCATTCCTCGGCGAAGGCTTCGATCTCAGGGTTGTTCGCAGCCGCGGCCTTCGCCAGCGGATGGTCTGCAGCGATGGCCAGGAACGATGCGCCGAACAGCGTATCGGGACGGGTCGTATAGACCGTCACGTCCTTGTCGACGCCGACAGGTGCGGTGTCCGTGACGATTTCCCAGCGCAGGCTCATGCCTTCAGAGCGGCCGATCCAGTTTTTCTGCATCAGGCGGACCTTTTCAGGCCACTGGTCCAGGTTATCCAGCTCGTCAAGCAGATCCTGACTGAAATCGGTGATCTTGAAGAACCACTGCACGAGCTCGCGCTGCTCAACCAGAGCGCCCGAACGCCAGCCGCGACCGTCGATCACCTGCTCGTTAGCCAGAACCGTCTGGTCGACCGGATCCCAGTTGACCTTGGATTGCTTGCGATAGACCAGGCCCTTTTCCATCATGTCGAGGAAGAGGTGCTGCTGCTGCTGGTAATATTCCACGTCGCAGGTGGCGAACTCGCGCGACCAGTCCAGCGAAAGGCCCATCGCCTTCAGCTGCTTTTTCATGGATTCGATGTTCTGGTAGGTCCAGGCCTTCGGGTGGGTCTTGTTGTCACGCGCGGCGTTTTCGGCCGGCATGCCGAACGCGTCCCAGCCCATCGGGTGCAGAACGTTGAAGCCGCGGGCGCGCTTGTAGCGGGCGACAACGTCACCCATCGCATAATTGCGCACGTGGCCCATGTGAATGCGGCCGGATGGATAGGGGAACATCTCGAGGACGTAATACTTTTCCCGCGGATCGGCATTGTCGGTTTCGAAAACCTTCGCCTCGTTCCAGGTCTGCTGCCAACGGGGCTCGGCATCGCGCGGGTTGTAACGTTCAGTCGCCATCTGGATGATATTCCGGGAAATCAGGATATAGGAGTCGGGCAGACCTTCACCATGAATGGCCGCAAGCGTCAAGTTTTTGAGGCCTGACACGTGCCAAACTTTGATGGGACATGCCCTTGGCAGAGCCTCATATGGGCTTTAATCGCTTGCATCACAAGAATAGCGAAAGGTGACGGACAATGAGCGTCGAAGAACGGCTCCAGGAAGTCAGGACAAGGATCGGCAAGGCGGAAGAGACGGCCAATCGCTCCGCGGGCTCTGTCTCGCTCGTCGCTGTCTCCAAGACATTCGATGCCGGTGACATCCGGCCGGTGATCGCGTCGGGCCAGAGGGTGTTCGGCGAAAACCGGGTACAGGAAAGCCAGGGAAAGTGGCCGGAGCTGAAGGCGGAAACGCCTGATATTGTGCTGCATCTGATCGGCCCGCTGCAATCCAACAAGGCCGGTGATGCGGTGGCTCTGTTCGATGTGATCGAGACGGTGGACCGCGAGAAGATTGCACGAGCGCTGGCGGCGGAAATGGCCAAGCAGCGCAAGTCGCCGAAGCTCTATGTGCAGGTGAATACCGGACTCGAACCGCAAAAGGCAGGCATCGAGCCGAAAGAGACGGTGGCGTTCGTCGCGCTTTGCCGAAACGAACTGGGGCTCGCCGTCGAAGGGCTGATGTGCATTCCGCCGGCGGATGAAAATCCGGGACCGCATTTCGCGCTTCTGGCAAAGCTTGCCAAAGAATGCGGCGTGGAAAAACTTTCCATGGGCATGTCCGGCGATTTCGAGACGGCGGTGGAATTTGGCGCCACCAGCGTCCGCGTCGGTTCGGCAATCTTCGGCGCACGCTGAGGTCTAACCCGTTGGTCGGGCTTCCCGCCCGATCGTCCCTCCCCTACACTCGCCCGATCAGGCTATGCGGTTGTGTTGGGAGGTACAGATGCAAAGCCAATATTTCGACGTTTACAGCAGCTGGGAAAACAACCCAGAGGCCTTCTGGAAGTCCGCGTCAGAGGCGATCGACTGGTTCAAAGAACCGGACGCGGTCTTTGATGCCAATGCCGGTGTCTATGGTCGGTGGTTCGTGGGGGGTGAAACCAACACCTGCTACAATTGCCTCGACCGCCATGTCGCAGCAGGCAACGGCGATCGGCTCGCCTTTATCCACGACAGCGCGATGACCGGTGCGCAACGGTCCTTCACCTATTCCGAGGTTCTGGCGGAGGTGAAGGCGATTGCAACTGTCATGCGCGATCTCGGCGTCGGTTACGGCGACCGGGTCGTTATCTACATGCCGATGGTGCCGGAAGCGATCTTCTCTATGCTCGCCTGCGCGCGGATCGGTGCTGTGCATTCCGTGGTGTTCGGCGGTTTCGCGGCACAGGAACTCGCAGCACGGCTGAATGATAGCCAGGCAAAACTGGTCATCTCGGCGAGCTGCGGACTGGAGCCTGGCCGGGTCGTCGCCTACAAGCCGTTGCTCGACAAGGCAATCGACCTCGCAACCGTGAAGCCCGAGCATTGCCTCATCGTGCAGCGGCCGGAACTCATAGCGCAGCTCAGGCCCGAAAAGGGCGAACTCGACTTTGCCGATCTGGTCGGCAACGCGCTTGGCCGGGATATCGAATGCGTGGCGGTCAAGGCTACCGATCCGCTCTACATTCTCTACACATCCGGTACGACGGGACAGCCAAAGGGCGTGGTGCGCGACAACGGCGGTTACATGGTGGCGCTCGCCTGGAGTATGCCGAATATTTTTGGGATCAAGCCGGGCGAGGTGTTCTGGACCGCGTCCGATATCGGCTGGGTGGTCGGTCACTCCTATATCGTCTACGCGCCGCTGCTTGCCGGCAATACCAGCGTCATCTTCGAGGGAAAGCCCGTCGGAACACCGGATGCAGGGACCTTCTGGCGCGTCATCGCCGACCATGACGTCAAGGTCTTCTTCACGGCGCCAACGGCGTTCCGCGCTATCCGTCGGGAAGACCCGGACGGCGAGCTCATGGCGCATTACGATCTCAAGGGGCTGCGTGCTCTTTTTCTGGCCGGCGAAAGGGCGGATCCGGAAACGCTGAAATGGGCGGAACAGAAGCTGAAAGTGCCTGTGATAGACCACTGGTGGCAGACCGAGACCGGCTGGCCGATTGCTGCCAATCCGATGGGGCTGGGGCTGATGCCGTTCAAGCACGGATCTCCCACACGACCGATGCCCGGCTACGCCATCGATGTTCTTGATGATTCCGGACTGCCGGTGCCGGCGGGGACGCTCGGCAACCTCGCCATCCGGCTGCCGCTGCCGCCCGGATGCCTGCCGACCTTCTGGAGCGCAGATGAGCGTTTCCGCGAGACCTGTCTCAGCACCTTCCCTGGGTACTATACGACCGCAGATGCAGGCGTGATCGACGAGGACGGCTATGTCTTCGTGATGGCGCGCACCGACGACATCATCAACTGCGCCGGGCATCGCCTTTCGACCGGCTCGATGGAAGAGGTCTGTGCGAAACATCCTGATGTGGCGGAATGCGCCGTGATCGGCATCAGCGATACGGTGAAAGGGCAGATCCCCTGCGGCTTCCTTGTCCTGAAGCACAATGTTTCACGGGAAACGGAGAAGATCTCGTCGGAAGTCGCAGAAATGGTGCGCTCGCAGATCGGCCCGGTCGCCGCGTTCAAGACGGTCATGATCGTACCGAAACTGCCGAAGACACGCTCGGGCAAAATCCTGCGGGGAACGATGCAGAAGATCGCGGACGGGATGCCCTGGACCATGCCGGCAACGATCGAGGATCCGGGCGCACTGGATGCGGTGACAGCCGCGCTCACCGCGAAAGGCTATGGAGGGGGCATGCGGGCTGTATCGCGCACAGGCGACACCTAGGCTGGCGACTGAGCGCCCAAATAAAAAGCCCCGGGCTGTGGCCCAGGGCTTTCGTAAAATCGTATCTCGAAGATCGCGGCTTAGAAGCGGCCGTCGTCTTCTTCGTCGTCGTCCTTGCGGGTCGACTTGAGGGAGGAAAGCTTGGCGAACACGGCGTTCGCATCGATTTCCTTTTCCTTCTCTTCTTCGCGTTCGCTGCGGAAACCGCCGAAGCCGATGTTTTCGGCTTCTGCAGCCGGCTGCAGGGATGCACCGAGTTCGGCAGCGGTGGGCAGCGGGCGACCCTTCGAGGCCTTCTCGACTTCAAGGTCGAGATCGATCTGGCTGCAAAGGCCGAGCGTGACCGGGTCCATCGGCGCCAGGTTTGCGGCGTTCCAGTGGGTGCGCTCGCGGATCTGTTCGATGGTCGACTTGGTGGTGCCGACGAGGCGCGAAATCTGCGCGTCCTTCAGTTCTGCGTGATTGCGCACCAGCCAGAGAATGGCGTTGGGGCGATCCTGGCGCTTGGAGACCGGCGTGTAACGCGGGCCGCGGCGCTTGGATTCGGGAACGCGAACCTTCGGCTCGGAAAGCTTGAGCTTGTAGTTGATGTCTTTTTCAGCGCGCTCGATCTCGTCGCGCGACAGCTGGCCGGTGGCGATCGGGTCCAGGCCCTTGATACCCTGCGCTGCTTCGCCGTCTGCAATCGCCTTCACCTCAAGCGGGTGAAGTTTGCAGAACTGGGCGATCTGGTCGAACGAAAGCGCGGTGTTGTCGACGAGCCAGACGGCTGTCGCTTTCGGCATGAGCAGTGTTTGAGCCATAGATATAGTTCCTCTGTCCGTCCGCGCCGGTGTCGCGGGCGTGGGTATCAACCACAATTTCCGGGAATTTATTGCCCTATATTCGATTTGCGTCGGAATTGCAAATCGTCCAGCACCTTACCCTTTGTCTAATTGCGGCCCATGTTCCAAGTGTTAGATATGGGTCAAAGCAGGGAGGAGCACATGTCCGAAAAAATTTATCCGGTCGAGAAAGCCACCAAGGCAAAGGCGCTCATCGACAAGGACAAGTATGACAAGTGGTATGAGGAAAGCATCGAAAACCCGGACAAGTTCTGGGGCAAGCATGGCAAGCGGATCGACTGGTTCAAGCCTTTCACCAAGGTGAAAAACACGTCGTTCAAGGGCAAGGTCTCGATCAAGTGGTTCGAGGACGGCCAGACCAACGTTTCCTATAATTGCATCGATCGACACCTGAAGACGCATGGCGAGCGCACTGCGATCATCTGGGAAGGCGACAACCCGTATATCGACAAGAAGATCACCTACAACCAGCTCTACGATCAGGTCTGCCGCATGGCGAACGTGCTGAAGAAGCACGGCGTCAAGAAGGGCGACCGTGTCACGATCTACATGCCGATGATCCCGGAGGCAGCCTATGCGATGCTGGCCTGCGCCCGCATCGGCGCGGTGCATTCCGTCGTGTTCGGCGGATTTTCGCCGGAAGCGCTGGCCGGCCGCATCATCGACTGCCAGTCGACATTCGTGATCACCTGTGACGAGGGCGTGCGCGGCGGCAAACCGGTGCCGCTCAAGGAAAATACCGATACCGCTATCCGCATCGCGGCCAAGCAGTATGTCACGGTCAACAAGGTTCTGGTTGTCCGCCGCACCGGCGGCAAGACGAACTGGGCGCCCGGTCGCGACCTCTGGTATCACCAGGAAATCGCCACCGTCAAAGAGCATTGCGAACCGGTGAAGATGAAGGCGGAAGATCCGCTGTTCATCCTCTACACGTCAGGTTCCACCGGCAAGCCGAAAGGCGTTCTGCACACGACCGGCGGCTATCTGGTTTATGCGGCGATGACGCATGAATACACGTTCGATTACCATGACGGGGATATCTACTGGTGCACGGCCGATGTGGGCTGGGTGACCGGGCATTCGTATCTCGTCTACGGGCCGCTGGCGAACTGCGCGACAACGCTGATGTTCGAAGGCGTGCCGAATTTCCCCGATCAGGGCCGGTTCTGGGAAATCGTCGACAAGCACAAGGTAAACATCTTTTATACGGCGCCGACAGCGATCCGTTCGCTGATGGGCGCCGGCGACGAGTTCGTGACGCGGTCGTCGCGGGCCAGCCTGCGGTTGCTCGGAACGGTGGGCGAGCCGATCAATCCGGAGGCCTGGAACTGGTATCACGAAGTGGTCGGCAACAAGCGCTGCCCGATCGTCGATACCTGGTGGCAGACGGAAACCGGCGGCCACATGATCACGCCGCTGCCGGGTGCCACAGCGCTCAAGCCTGGTTCGGCGACAAAACCCTTCTTCGGCGTGCAGCCGCAGCTGGTCGATAACGAAGGCAATGTGCTGGAAGGGGCTGCCGACGGCAATCTCTGCATCATCGACAGCTGGCCGGGCCAGATGCGCACGCTTTACGGCGATCACGACCGTTTCGTCGAGGCGTATTTCACCACCTACAAGGGCAAGTACTTTACCGGCGACGGCTGCCGGCGTGACGAGGACGGCTATTACTGGATCACGGGCCGCGTCGACGACGTGCTCAACGTTTCCGGCCACCGTCTCGGTACGGCGGAAGTGGAATCGGCGCTGGTGTCGCACAATCTCGTGTCGGAGGCGGCCGTGGTCGGCTACCCGCACAACATCAAGGGTCAGGGCATCTACTGCTACGTGACGCTGATGGCCGGCAACGAGGGGACGGAGGAGCTTCGCCAGCAGCTGGTCAAGCATGTGCGCCAGGAAATCGGCCCGATCGCGGCACCGGACAAGATCCAGTTCTCGCCCGGCCTGCCCAAGACCCGATCCGGCAAGATCATGCGACGCATTCTGCGAAAGATTGCCGAGGACGATTTCGGGGCGCTGGGAGATACGTCGACACTCGCAGATCCAGGCGTGGTGGATGATCTGATCGCCAACCGGCAGAACAGGTCGGATTGATCCGATAACTCGCGTGGGATGTCAGCGATGGCATCCCACGCATTTCAACGAATATCTGCGTATTAGTCCAAGCGGCCAATACAGGCTCAGTCATCACACACTGGCACCATCTTGCGGCCGCCGTCATAGGGTTGAACCAGTCCTGCCAGAAGCAGGTCCGAGCTGGCGCTGCGGCCATCTGGCAGGACGACGTCAGCGACGATGCGGCCAAAATACTTGTCTCCGGAAATATTGACGAGCTGGATCGTGCCGGACGCCTGCGTCAGTGCCTCCAGCGCCTGTCGCGCGTTGCCACCGGCTTGACGGACGGATCCGCACTTCGACTTCAGCTCCGGCGCATCGATGCCACGGATGCGGACATAGACTTCCACCCTCTGCTGCGGCCAAGGCCGCGCTTCGACCAGGATCGTATCGCCATCGATGACCCGCAGGATCTCGGCAGCAACCGGTCCGGAGATTTCTTCGCGCGCTGTCGCCTCAGCCGCAGGGGCTACGAGGAGAACAGCAATGAGCACGAGATATCTGACCATGAAAGGAATAAATTCCGATCATTGACTGAAGTCAATAGGAATATTTGCTTACGGCTCGGTAGCTTAAAAATCGATGGCGCGGCCGTTGATTTCCCAGTCGCCGAACCGGGAGGGATCGGCGCCGCCGCGGCCGCCGAATTCTTCTGGAGTGTCCGTCTTTGCTGCTGCCTGCCGGCGCTCCTCGGCTTCCTTCAGAGCGCGCTGGGCAGCCGGCGAGAGCGGTTTGCTCGGGGCTGCGGTCTCGATCTGCGTTTCGCTGTTGTCGTTGTCGGGCGTCTGCATTTCATTCACCGGATGGTTTATTGAAAGTCTGAGCGAATTCACCACATTATAGGGCGTTCTGAAGATTTCGAAAACCCTTACACGGGTTGAATTGGCAACGGGAGATATGACGATGAATGTGATGCGCACCGCCATGCTTCTGGCCTTCATGACGGCGTTGTTCATGGGCATAGGCTTCCTGATCGGCGGCAAGGGCGGGATGATGATCGCGCTGGTGATCGCGGCCGGCATGAACCTGTTTTCCTACTGGAACTCCGACAAGATGGTGCTGTCTGCCTATCATGCGCAGGAGGTCGATGCCCGTTCGGCGCCGGAATTTTACCTAATGGTGCAGTCACTTGCTGCCAATGCGGGCCTGCCGATGCCGAAAGTCTATATCTACGACAACCCGCAGCCGAATGCGTTTGCGACCGGCCGCAATCCGGAAAATGCTGCCGTTGCCGCTTCGACCGGTCTGTTGCAAAGCCTGACCCATGACGAAGTGGCCGGTGTCATGGCGCATGAGCTGGCGCATGTGCAAAACCGCGACACGCTGATCATGACGATCACAGCGACGCTCGCCGGCGCGATTTCCATGCTGGGCAATTTTGCGTTTCTGTTCGGCGGAAATCGCGGAAACAACAGCAATCCGTTCGGTTTTATCGGCGTGATTGTTGCCATGGTCGTTGCGCCCTTTGCGGCAATGCTGGTGCAGATGGCGATCAGCAGGACGCGCGAATATTCGGCCGACCGTCGCGGCGCCGAGATCTGCGGCAAGCCGCTGGCGCTGGCTTCCGCACTCTCCAAGATCGCCGGCACGGCGCGGCAGGTTCCGAATTACGAGGCGGAGCGCAACCCTGCGACGGCGCATATGTTCATCATCAACCCGCTTTCGGGCGAGCGGATGGATAACCTGTTCTCGACCCATCCGAATACGGACAACCGGATCGCAGCACTTCAGCAGATGGCTGGTGAGTTCCGGGGGGACATCGGCGGCGGTGGCTCGACGGGGCAGTCTTCGGCTGCTAGACCGCAGCGAAGCGCGCGCTCCGTTCCGAATTCCGGCTCCGACAGCCGGTGGGGCCGCAGTTCGAACGAACCGCCCAAGGGTCCATGGTCTTGAACGACAAGAAAAACAACAGGCCTTCCAGATCAACTGGCGCGCGGGAAAACCCGACATCCCATGCGCCAGGGCCTCGCCCAGACGCCGGACCGGCAAAGCCGGGGCTCGAAGTCCGCGTGACAGCGGCCAAGCTTTTGTCGGCGGCCATCGACAAGAAGATTTCGCTCGATGGCATGCTCGACCTGTCCCACGGCAACCCGGCCTACAAGGCATTGGGCGATGCTGACCGGGCCCTGACGCGCGCCATCCTGACCACCGCCCTTCGCCATCTGACCCGGCTCGAAGCGGCGATTTCGTCCATGATCGATACGCCGCTGCCGCACGGGGCAAAATCCCTGCATCATGTTCTGGTGGTTGCGGCCGCGCAGATCCTCCATCTCGACGTCCCCTCGCATGCGGCGGTCGACTTGGCCGTCGAGCAGGCCAATCGCGATCCTCGCAACCGTCGCTTTGCCAAGCTGGTGAATGCCGTTCTGCGCCGCATGGTGCGCGAAAAGGAAGAGATCCTCGCGGCCACCGCTTCGGTGTCGCCGGTACCGGATTGGTTCCGCAAGCGTCTGGTTGCCGCCTACGGCGAGACCAAGGCCGACAAGATTGCCGAAGCGCAGCTGACGCCGGCCGCCATCGATCTGACAGTAAAGAGCGATGCCAAGGGCTGGGCCGAAAAGCTCGGCGGCAAGCTGTTGCCAACAGGCAGCATCCGCCTGCAGGCTTTCCAGGGATCCGTGACCGGTCTCGAGGGTTTCGAGGACGGTGAATGGTGGGTGCAGGACGTTGCCGCATCCATTCCGGCACAGTTGTTCGGTGACCTCACGGGCAAGCGTATCGCGGATCTCTGTGCGGCGCCCGGCGGCAAGACGGCGCAGCTGGTTGTGGCCGGCGCGCACGTGATTGCCGTCGAGCAATCCGCCAACCGGCTGGCGCGGCTGAAGGAAAACCTGGCACGGCTCGGTCTCGAAGCGGAGCTTTCGAGCGGCGATCTGTTCGAATTCAAGCCGGACGAGTTGCTCGATGGCGTGCTGCTCGATGCACCCTGCTCGTCCACCGGCACCACCCGCCGCCATCCCGATGTGCTCTGGACCAAGGGACCCGAGGATATCGGCAAGCTTGCCGTGCTGCAGGAACGCATGCTGCGGCATGCGGTGACACTGGTAAAACCGGGCGGGCTCATCGTGTTTTCGAACTGCTCGCTCGATCCGCTGGAGGGCGAAAAGCTGGTGGCCAAGGTTCTGGCGGATACGCCGACACTGGAACGCCAGCCGGTCAGCCCGAGCGATTGGCCGGGTCTGGAATCTGCGGTTTCAGATCTCGGTGAATTCCGCACCACGCCCGCCATGCTGCCGGGCGATGAGACCTTTGCCGGTGGCATGGATGGCTTCTTCGCGAGCGTGCTTCGCGTCAGGTAAGTCTTTATTCACTATAACCTTACATAGTTTCGGTTGATCCATAATCGATTCCGGGCGCTCGGGGAGAGCACCCGGCCCTGCGGAGAATATCTCAAGTGACGATGCGGCTTGCCGATCGCCGAAGGATTCTTGCCTTCGGCATGCGGGAGATCTGGCGACGCATGTGTCGCCGGTCCGCCGGCATGCGCCTTGCTCTGACACCGCTGCCGGTGCCGGACAGGTTGATCGTGGCGCCCACCGACCTGCGATCGATCGATCCGTTCATTGCCGAGGAAATTCTCGAGGGGCGCTATCCGCTGGCCGGGCGCGTTCTCGAAACCTTCGGTCATTCGCCGTTCCAGGTCGAGCTTCCGTCCAAGGCCTTTGCCGAGCGGCTGCATTCGTTTGCCTGGCTGCGGCATGTTCGCGCCAACAAGACGGAAGAAGCCTGCGACCACGCCCGTGACGTGGTGGCGGACTGGATCACGCTGCATGGCCGCCGCCAGAAGGGCATCGGCTGGGAACCGAGCGTGGTGGCCGAGCGGGTGGTCGCATGGCTCTCGCACTCGACCGTCCTCCTCCAGGGCGCGGAGGCCGGCTTCTACCGCCGCTTCATGAAGAGCCTGGCGTTTCAGGTGCGCTACCTGCGCAAGATCGCCGGCTGCATTCCCGCCGACGAGACCCGGCTTCGCATCCGCATCGCGCTCGCCATGGCGTCGGTTTCCATGCCCACACGGGCGGCCTTCATCCGCCGCGAAGGTGCGCGGCTCGATCGTGAATTGGAATTTCAGATCCTGGCCGATGGCGGCCATCTCTCGCGCAATCCGCGCTCGATGCTCGATGCGCTGCTCGACCTTCTGCCGCTGCGGCAGACCTATATCAATCTTGGCCACGATCTGCCGCAGAAGCTGATCCCGACGATCGACCGCATCTATCCTGCGCTGCGCTTCTTCCGCCACCAGGATGGCGATCTGGCGCTGTTCAACGGTGCGACGGCGACACCGGCAAGCGAGCTGATGTCGGTGCTGCGGTATGACGAAAGCGGTGGCAAGCCGTTCAAGGCGCTGCCGCATATGAACTATCACCGGCTGACGGCCGAGGACACGACGCTGATCGTCGATACCGGCTGGTCGGAGCCGGAATTCTCGCGTACGGCGCATGCCGGTTGCCTTGCCTTCGAGCTCTCGTCGGGCCGCAACAGGTTCATCGTCAACTCAGGCTCACCGAAATTTTCCGGGCGCGGCCACCGCAAGATGGCGCGCTCGACGGCGGCGCATTCGACGCTCACCCTATCGGAGACGTCATCGAGCCGGATCGCCAAGTCGAAGCTTGCCGGCCCCATCCTGCTTCCCGGCGTCTCAGATGTCACGATCGACCGACGCGACGATGCGCATGGCAACGACTGGCTGCGGGCGACCCATGACGGGTATCTCAAGGAGTTCGGCTATCTCTACCACCGCGAGATCGGCCTCAACACGACCGGCAACAAGATCAAGGGCCATGACCGGCTGTTCGTGCCCGATGGCGAGGAGCCGGGAGACGAGAGACTGGTGGCTGTTGTTCGCTTTCACATCCACCCGGCCATCCGGCTGGTGCGGCGCGACCCGGAAAGCGTCGTGATGCAGGCGAGTGACGGCGAGAAATGGCTGTTTTCGGCGCCGGGTCTCGATGTCATGATCGACGAGGACATCTTCTTTGCGGATGTTTCCGGCCCTCGCCCGAGCCAGCAGCTGGCGATCGAATTCATCCTGCCCGAGGTGACCGAAATCCGCTGGATGCTGCGTCGCGCCGACTAGCCTGGTTGGAATAGGGTTTCCCTGAAGGGGTAGCTGTGCTAACCGGCGCCCAATCCCTTTTAGCCCTTTCGGGGCACCCTCTTTCAGGAGAGACCGATGGCCGTCGCATCCAAGAAAATCCCAGCGCCCGACCGCGTCAAGATCCGCACAGCGCTTCTTTCCGTGTCCGACAAGGCCGGCATCATCGAGCTCGCCAAGGCGCTGACCGAACAGGGTGTAAAGCTTCTGTCCACCGGCGGCACGCACAAGGCGATCGCGGCCGCCGGTCTTGCCGTCACCGACGTCTCCGAAGTCACGGGTTTTCCTGAAATCATGGACGGTCGCGTCAAGACGCTGCATCCGACCGTGCATGGCGGCCTTCTCGCCATCCGCGACGACGAGGAGCATGTCGCCGCGATGCAGAAACACGGCATCGAGAGTATCGATCTTTCGGTCATCAACCTCTATCCGTTCGAGGAAGTGCGCGCGGCAGGCGGCGACTATCCGACGACGGTCGAGAATATCGATATCGGCGGCCCGGCGATGATCCGTGCGTCTGCCAAGAACCATGCCTATGTCACGATCGTCACCGATCCCTCTGATTACACTGCCCTGATCGAGGCGCTGCAGGCCAATGGCGGCGAGACGGACTATGCGTTTCGCCAGAAGCTTGCCGCCAAGGCCTATGCCCGCACCGCAGCCTATGACACGGCGATCTCCAACTGGTTTGCCGAAGCGCTCGAGATCGAGACGCCGAGCTATCGGACGATCGGCGGCGTGCTGAAGGAAGCCATGCGCTACGGCGAGAACCCGCACCAGAGCGCCGGCTTCTACGTGACTGGCGAGAACCGCCCCGGCGTTGCCACGGCGGTGCTGCTGCAGGGTAAGCAGCTGTCCTACAACAACATCAACGATACCGATGGCGCCTTCGAGCTGATCGGTGAATTTGCGGCCGATCAGGGACCGGCTTGTGCCATCATCAAGCACGCCAACCCCTGCGGCGTCGCAACCGGCTCGACGCTGAAGGACGCCTATCTGCGGGCGCTGGCCTGCGACAGCACATCAGCTTTCGGCGGCATCATCGCGCTCAACCAGCTGCTCGATGCCGAGACGGCGGAAGAGATCGTCAAGCTGTTTACCGAAGTGATCATTGCGCCCGAGGTTTCCGACGAGGCGAAGGCGATCATCGCTTCCAAGAAGAACCTGCGCCTGTTGGTGACCGGCGGCCTGCCGGACCCGCGTTCGCGCGGCATCACGGCAAAGACCGTTGCCGGTGGCCTGCTGGTGCAGAGCCGCGACAGCGGCGTCATCGAGGATGTCGATCTGAAGGTCGTGACCAAGCGCGCACCGACGCCGACCGAGCTTGAAGACATGAAGTTCGCCTACAAGGTGGCAAAGCACGTCAAGTCCAACGCCATCGTCTATGCCAAGGACGGCCAGACGGCGGGCATCGGCGCCGGCCAGATGAGCCGGATCGATTCCGCCCGAATCGCTGGTCTCAAGGCCGAAGATGCGGCAAAGGCGATGGGCTGGGCCGAGCCGATGACCAAGGGGTCAGCGGTCGCTTCGGAAGCCTTCTTCCCGTTTGCCGACGGTCTGCTTTCGGCGATCGCTGCCGGCGCAACTGCGGTCATCCAGCCCGGCGGCTCGATGCGCGATGCAGAAGTGATTGCGGCCGCCGACGAGCATGGTGTGGCGATGGTGTTTACCGGCATGCGTCACTTCCGGCACTAATCTAGGTTGAGAACCTTCTATCCGGCCGATCTGTCGGCCGGATAGGGCACGGTCAGAAGCAGGATCAGGCCGGTGCCGAGAAAGACTGTCAGCGTCGCCATGCCGAGATGGGCAGAGCCCGTTGCATAGGTAACGATGGAAAACGACAGCGTGGCGAGAAAGCTCGTGGCGCGTCCAGACAGCGCATAAATGCCGAAATAGCGGCCGGCCTCCGACACATCGATGCTGCGGGCAAGGTATGACCGCGACGAGGCCTGGACGGGGCCGAAGGCGGCACCGATCAGAAGCCCGAACAGGATATAGGCCTTTTCCGCCGCGGTGCCGAACATACCGCCTGAATCCTCCATGGAAAGCGGCATCAGGCCGAAGAAGACCTCGCCCGGGCTGGTGGAAACGATGCCGACGGTTGCGATCAGCAGCAGGACAAGACTTGTGACCACCACCGTCTTTGATCCGAGCACCCGGTCGAGATGCCCGGCCGCAATGCAGCCAAAGATCGCCACGACATTCAGGATGATGCCGTAGATGCCGATCTCGATGGTCGCCCAGCCGAACATGGCCGCCGCAAACGTGCCGCCGAGAATGATGAGGCCGTTGACGCCATCCTGATAGAGCATGCGGGCAATCAGGAAGCGGACGATGTCGGGGCGATGCTTAAGTTCACGCAGCGTGCCTGCAAGTTCGCGGAAGCCGGAGCCGACGGCCTTTGCGAGAGGCAGGCCTTTCGGGGCGTCCGGCGTGAAGAAGAACATCGGCAGGATGAATAGAAGATACCAGATCGCCGCGATCGGGCCGGTGATGCGCGCGTCCTCGCCGAGCGCCGGATCAAGCCCGAAGAGCGGCGGAATGCCGAGGAGCGTCAGACCCGTTTCCGGATTGGCGGCAAGCAGCGCGACGACCGCGATCAGCACGGTCATGCCGCCGAGATAACCCAGACCCCAGGCGATGTTCGAAACCTTGCCGATATCGGCCTTGGATACGAGGCGCGGCATCATGGAATCGTTGAAGACGATGGAAAACTCCGCCGCGATCGAGGCAAGGATGATGCAGGTCACCGGCAGGGTGAGTGGCGAGCCGGGGGCGGCCTGCCAGAGCATGACGAGGCTTGCGACCTTGATCAGTGCAAAGCTTGCGATCCATGGCTTTCTGGCCCCCGACTGATCGGCGATCGATCCCAGGATCGGAGACAGGATGGCGATGACGACGGAGGATGCCGTCGCCATGTTGCTCCAGGTGGTCTGGGCGGAGATCGGGTCGTCGGTGAGGCGCGCGACGAAATACGGGCCGAAGATGAAGGTGATGACAACCGTGAAGAACGGCTGTGCCGCCCAGTCGAACAGCATCCAGCCCCAAATGCCGCGCCGGCCTGGTTTAGCCGGCGCCTCGTCAATTCCTGTCTCGGCCATCTTCTTTTCCCCGGAGCCCCTGCCCTCAAGTCGACCGTGCGTGTGCCAGATCTCCCAGCAGGCCGGCGGCGACGGAAATCTTCGAGAGGGTCAGATCGCCGCTTTCGCTGAGGCTCATCAGTTCAGCGCCGATGCGATTGACGCGCAGTCGATCGCCAGCGATCCAGGCCTCCACCGGCTTCTTGTCCTTGCGGTGCTCGGTCAGGACGGCAATGACGATGTCGCGGCGTGCCGATGCGAGCTGTTGCAGGCTGCGTGACAGTGCCAGGCTTTCGTAATGGTCGCTTGTGCCAATCCGCTCGCCGGCCACGATCAGCCGGTTGACGCGGAACGTTTCGGTGACGGCGAAATAGCTCTCGATGGCGCGCGCCATGCTTTCGCCGGTCCGGTCGGCAATCCGCATGATCTCCGGCACGATGACGAGGGCCGATAGCAGGCGTATCTCTTTCACGAGACCGGACGGCGCACCTTCGGCCTCAAGTTCTGCGGCAAGCGGGCCCGTTTCGGCGATGATATCGTCGGTCACGGCGGCGCGCAGACCCTTGATGGCGGCCCGGAGCCTGGCGATGGCCTCGGTCAGCTCCGTCGTGCCGATCTGCGTCTGAAGCGCGAGATAGGTGCCGATGCCGATGATGCGGCTAACCTGGGCGTAGAGATCATTCTGAACCCTGCCCGAGATCTTGCCATCCAGTTGGTCGATTTCGGCCCAGATGTTTTCGAGATCGAAGCCGTCGCGAACGAGGAAGAGTGCCTTGACGACATTGGCCGAGGTGGCCCCCGTCATGTCGCTCATCATGTGGACAAAGCCCGGGCCGCCGCGGTTAATGGCTTCGTTTGCCAGCGCCGTCGCGACGATTTCGCGGTGCAGGCGGTGGCCGGCGATATCTGCGGCATACGCCTTCTGCATCTTCGCCGGGAAATAGGTTTTCAGCACGGATGCGAAATACGGGTCGTCGGGGATGGTGCTGTCGATCAGGGCGTCGAACAGGACGATCTTCGAGTAGGAGACGAGCACGCCGATCTCCGGTCGTGTCAGCGGTCTCCCACTGGCGTAGCGCTCGGCAAGCTCGGCGTCGTCGGGCAGAGTCTCGACCTTGCGGTTCAGCCGCCCTTCGCTTTCGAGGACCGACATCAGGCGGGCGAGCTGCTCGCGATTGGCGGCACCCTTGCGCTCGACGAGCGAAATCGCCAGTGGTTGCAGGTAGTTGTTGCGCAAGACGAGATGAGCCACGTCTTCCGTCATGGAGGCGAGCAGCGTGTTGCGCTTGGCGCGGGTCAGCCTGCCGTCCTGCATGGCCGGATTGAGCGCGATCTTGATATTGACCTCGACGTCGGACGAATTGACGCCTGCGGAATTGTCAATCGCGTCGGAATTGCAGCGCCCGCCGGCCAGCGAATAGGCGATGCGGCCCTTCTGGGTAACGCCGAGATTGGCGCCCTCGCCGATGACGCTAGCACCGACTTCTGCGGCCGTGATGCGGATCGGGTCATTGGCGCGGTCGCCCACTTCGGTGTCGGTTTCGGATGCGGCCTTGATATAGGTGCCGATGCCGCCGAACCAGAGAAGGTCGACCTTGCTTTTCAGGATCGCCGTCAGGATCTCGAAGGGCGAGGCCGTCATCTTGTCCAGGCCGATCGCCGCTGCCGCCTGCTTGGTCAGCTTCACGGATTTTTCCGTGCGCGAAATGATCATCGCGCCTTCAGACAGCGTCGAGCGGTCGTAATCCTGCCAGCTGGAGCGGGCAAGCGCGAACATGCGACTGCGCTCGGCAAAGGATTTCTCGATATCCGGATCCGGATCGATAAAGATGTCGCGGTGGTCGAAGGCGGCGATCAGGCGGATCTTTTCCGACAGAAGCATGCCGTTGCCGAAGACGTCGCCCGACATGTCGCCGACACCGGCGACGGAGAACGGCGTCGTCTGGATGTCGATGTCCTTTTCGCGGAAATGCCGCTTGACCGCTTCCCAGGCGCCGCGGGCGGTGATGCCCATCTTCTTGTGGTCGTAGCCGGCAGAGCCGCCCGATGCGAAGGCATCATCCAGCCAGAAGCCGGCTTCCTGCGCCAGTCCGTTGGCGGTGTCGGAGAAGGTTGCCGTTCCCTTATCGGCAGCGACGACAAAGTAAGGATCGTCCTCATCGATGCGCAGCGTGTTTTCCGGCGGGACCACCTCTCCGTCGATGATGTTGTCGGTGACGGACAGAAGCGTGCGGATATAGGTCTTGTAGGCTTCCTTGCCGGCGTTGAAGAAGGCGTCGCGCGAGGCGGCGGCGGGAAGCATCTTCGGGAAGAAGCCGCCCTTGGCGCCGACGGGAACGATGACGGCGTTCTTGACCTGCTGTGCCTTCACAAGGCCCAGCACTTCGGTGCGATAATCCTCGCCGCGATCCGACCAGCGGATGCCGCCTCTAGCGACCTTGCCGAAGCGCAGGTGAACACCTTCGACTTCGGTGCCGTAGACGAAGATCTCGCGGTACGGGCGCGGTTCCGGCAGGCCATCGAGCAAATCAGGATCAAGCTTGAACGCCAGCATCGGCTTTGCGCCGCCGTTCTCGTCAACCTGGAAGTAATTGGTGCGAAGCGTTGCGTCGATCGCGATGACGAAGCGGCGAAGTGTGCGGTCCTCGTCGAGGTTCGGCACGTTGCCGAGTGCTTGCTCGATCGTCTCGTGCAGCTCGGTCAGCTTCCTGATGCGGGCTTTTTCGGCAATCTTCGGATCGAACCCGTCGCGGAACAGGCGGAAGACGGAGGCGGAAATTTCCGGATACTTGTTGAGCGTATCGGCGATGTAGGTCTGCGAGTAGACGATGCCGGCCTGGCGCAGATAGCGGGCATAGGCGCGCAGCACGGTCACTTCGCGGGCGAAAAGTCCGGCGAGCAGAACGAGGCGGTTGAAGCCGTCATTGTCGGTCAATCCCTCGAAGGCTTTGAGGAACGCGTCTTCGAGCCGCTGTCCCTCACGCGCAAGATCGATCTCGCGGGCACCGTCGAGCTGCAGTTCCATGTCGTGCAGGACGATGAGGTCCGCCTGCGGGCCGGCGTGGATTTCGAATGTCTGCTCGCTGACCACGTGAAAGCCGAGATTTTCGAGAAGCGGCACGCGGCGCGACAGGGAAAGATGCTGGTCGCGGTGGAAGATCTTTAGCGAAACGGTGTTCGCATCGTCACCGGGGCGCCGGTAGAAGTCGATGCGGATTGTTTCACCCGCTGCGCAGGCGGCAATATCGGGCAGGTCGGCAAAGGTTTCTTCCGGAGAGAACGCTTCCTGGAAAGCGCGGGTGACGGACAGGCGGGGTCCGTCTTCCGCAAGCAACGCGAACCTGTCCTCCCAAGGCGTGGCGATGAGGCGCACGGCCTCCTCAAGCTTTGCCTGCGCGACACGCGGCGTCTTGCCGCCGCTGCGGCCGATGATCATGTGGACGCGGGCCACGCGGGCTTCCGGAAACGCCGGGTAATAGGCCGAGACGTGGCCGTCGAAGATTTCGCAGAGATACGCGCCGACCTTTTCGCGGACGATCGAATTATAATCCTCGCGCGGCACGTAGACTATGACCGAAACGAAACGGTCGAAATGGTCGATACGCGGCAGCACGCGCACGCGCGGCCTCTCGCTCAGCTCCATGATCTGTTCGCAGAAGCTCGAGAGCACGTCGAGATCGATCTGGAAGAGATCGTCGCGCGGGTAGGATTCCAGCGTGTTTTCGAGCATGCGGCCCGAATGGCTTTCCGGGTCGAACCCGAAATTCTTCTCGATGCGGGCAATCTTTGCGCGCAAGAGCGGCACGTCGCGGACGGACTGGGTATAGGCCGTGGACGTGAACAGGCCGACGATGCGCAGTTCGCCGACCACATTGCCCTTTTCGTCGAAGCGCTTCACCCCGACGTAATCCATATAGGCGCGACGGTGCACGACGGATTTGACGTTGGCCTTGGCGACGATGAGGAAATCCGGGCCGTCGAGAAATTCGAGGATTTCTGGCGTCGTCGTGACCTGATCCTTGCCCTGACGCAGGACGAGCACATCCGGATCGGACAGAATGCCGAGGCCCCTGCCCTTGCCGCGCTCCACCTTGGCATCGGCGCCCTTGCCCGAATAGGTGTATTCGCGCATGCCGAGGAAGGTGAAATTGTCGTTCCTGAGCCAGTCGAGAAAAGCATACGCCTCGTCGGCATCGGCCTTCTTGCCTTTTTTAGCGTTGACGAGTTGGGCCTGGGCGTCTTTGAGAACGCCGAGCATCGCGGACCAGCCGGTAATGGCCTGGTGCACCTGGTTAAGAACAAAGCGGATTCGCTCGACCAGCCCGTCGGCTTGCTCGTCGTTGAGCTGAGGCACATGGATCTGGATCAGGCTGACGTGATGGGCCGGGTCGCCGGGTCGCTCGCTCGAGTGAAGCGTCGGCTGCTTGCCCGGTTCGATGACCAGGATCGGATGGACGGCCATCGTGAGGTCGCGATAGGCCGTCGTAACTTCACCCATGACCGAATCGAACAGAAACGGCATGTTGCGATCAATCACCGTAATGATCGAAACCGGCATTCCATCGGGCTCGACACCATCAAGGGTTTCGATTGTGATGTCGGCCTTGATTCGCGTCCAGGCTTTCAGCCGTCTTGCGGCATGTCCCGCGCACAGGGCGAGCATTTCTGGGGTGTAGTTTTCGAGATCGTCACTGCTGGCGCGGCTGAAGATCAGGAAGGGATCGAGATTGTCCTCCATGCCGGAAGCGGCCGCAATCTTGCCCGCCTTCTCGATCTGCTTGTCCCGCTTCGGGTTTTGCCGGCCTGCCATCTGTCTCTCCCTAAATTTTTTCTCAACGTGCGATAAAACGCAGCCAATGTCATTATGCTTTGCCGCGGTGTCTCACCGGTGCTTGCGGCTGGAATTTGTCATAGGCGTGTCACGTCTTGTTGACATGCCGACACAGAGATCCGATCAACGGTTCGATAACGTCGAAAGCAAGCATCATGCAGGGTAATTCAGGCGCGGTCATCGTCATTTCCAGCCATGTGATCCGTGGCTCGGTCGGTAACCGGGCCGCCGTCTTCGCGCTCGAGACCCTGGGATATCCCGTCTGGGCCATGCCGACCGTCGTGCTGCCCTGGCATCCCGGGCACGGTCCTTCGACGCGCCTGACGTTTCCCGAATCGGATTTCGACAAGGCTATAGACGATCTCATCCGGGCGCCATGGCTCGGCGAAGTGAAGGCGGTGCTGACCGGGTATTTCGGAAATGCCGCGCAGCCGCGCGCCGTGGCACGACTGATCGAGGCGCTGCGGAGAAACAACCCGGACCTTATCTATGTCTGCGATCCCGTGATGGGCGATCTCGGCGGGCTCTATATCCCGCAGCCGACAGCCGAAGCAATCCGCGACGAGCTTCTGCCGCTTGCCACCATCGCCACGCCGAACCGATACGAGCTTGCCTGGCTCTCGGGTGCACCGCTCGATGATAACAATGCGATCATGGAGGCAGCAGTCGCGCTCGGGCCGCCGCGGATGCTGGTGACCTCGGCGGTGCCGATGATGACAGGCAGTACAGGCAATCTCTATCTCACCGGCAATCATGCGCTGCTGGCTGAACACCGGCTGATCGACCACGCCCCGAACGGGCTCGGAGACCTACTCTCAGCGGTTTTTCTCGCCCGCGTCATGTCCGGCATGGATGAAGAGAAAGCCCTGCAGACAACGACTGCCAGCGTGTTCGAAGTGCTGGCGCGTTCGGTAAAGCGCGGGGCCAACGAGCTGACGCTGGAAATGGATGCCGCCAGCCTCTCGACGCCGATGGCGATGGTCCAGATGCGCCGGCTCGTGCATCCCCTTAAGAGGCGCAAGCCGTAAGCTCAAAGAGCATGCCCATCCACACAATGGCCGTTGATTCTCGTCTGGCTGCACGATAATCGTGAGCCATGAGCGAATTTCCAGAAAAACTGCTTTCGGGCTACCGTAACTTCATGAGTGGTCGCTACAGCGACGAGCGGGAGCGCTACCGCGCGCTCGCCGATACCGGCCAGAAGCCGCATACGCTCCTGGTTGCCTGTTGCGACAGCCGCGCGGCGCCCGAGACGATCTTCGACTGCGGTCCGGGAGAACTCTTCGTGGTCCGCAACGTCGCCAACATGGTACCGCGCTACGAGCCCGACAGCCAGTTTCACGGGACATCGGCTGCGGTTGAATACGCGGTGCAGGTGCTCGAGATCCGCAATATCGTAGTCATGGGCCACGGCCGCTGCGGCGGTATCCAGGCAGCGCTCGACGCTTCCATGAAGCCGCTGTCGGAGGGGGATTTCATCGGCAAGTGGATGGGTTTGGTCAGGCCTGCGGCCACGCAGATCCAGAGCAACGACCTGATGACCCAGAGCGAGCGTCAGACAGCGCTCGAACGGGTGTCGATCCGCAATTCGATCGCCAATCTGCAGACCTTCCCCTTCGTCCGCAATCTCACGGAAAAGGGAGAACTCGACATTCACGGCGCCTGGTTCGATATCTCGACCGGCGAGTTGTGGGTGATGAACGAGAAGGGCGATTTCACCCGGCCAGACATCAGTGTACCGGCGATCGAGGCCGAGCAGAGCCCGGCCTGATCATTTCAACGGTGTAAGGGCTCAGCCGCCGTCGATCTGGGCGCCCATGTATGCGATCGCCTGCTGGTAGACGGTTGCCGCGTTCCAGCCTTGGATGGCGACGAAATTCGGCTCGCCCTGCTGGTAACCGGCGCCTGTACGCCAGCCATGACCCTTGAGGAAGTTGGCGGTCGATGCCAGCGCATCGGCGCGCGAACGAACCATGTCGATATGGCCGTCACCGTCGCCATCGGCGCCGTAGCGGATGACGTTGAGCGGCAGGAACTGCGTCTGGCCGATTTCGCCATGCGCTGCACCCTTTGCAGTGGTGCTGAGATCACCGCGGGCAACGAGCTGCAGGGCAGCGTAAAGCTGTTCGGTAAAGTAGGCCGAGCGGCGGCAGTCATAGGAAAGCGTCGCGACGGCCGACAGCGTATGCTGGTCGCCCATGTAATTGCCGAAACCGGTTTCCATGCCCCAGATTGCCAGGATCGGGCCGGCCGGAACGCCGTAGCGGCGCTCAATCGACGCAAACAGCGCTGCGTTGGATTTCTTCATGGACTTGCCGCGCGAGATGATCGTTGCGCCACCGCGCTTTTTCATGAACTCGTCGAAGGAAAGCTTGAAGCTTTTCTGGCCGCGGTCGGCGCGAATGGTCGGGCGGTTGTAGACGACGTTGGCAAAGGCGCGGTCGAGAACTGCAGGGCTGATACCCTTGGACGGTGCCTGCTGCTTGAAATCGGCGACCCAGCGGTCGAAACCGGCTCCATCATTGCCGCAGGCGGCGGCAAAGGCCGGGGCTGCGGTTGCAAGCGTTGCTGCTGCGATCAATCCTGCCAGAATAGTCTTCATCATGCGGTCAAACCCGTCGAAAGTCCGGATTGCTTGGCCGAAAGCTTCCGGAAGAATTGCGCTATATTCGGCCTTATGACCCCAGTGGCGGATAATCGCAATTCATCTTCCCATGAATAGTTCGTGAAGAGAGACGAATCGAAAAAACCCCGTCATTTCTGACGGGGCTTTCTAAGCGGATTTGCTTAATAAAGTACGTTACTTATTAAGCAGCAACCTTGCGTGGCTTGATGAGACCGCGATTGACCAGAAGTTCGGCGATCTGGATCGCGTTCAGCGCGGCACCCTTGCGCAGGTTGTCGGAGACGACCCAGATGTTGAGTCCGTTTTCGACGGTTGCGTCTTCGCGGATACGCGAAATGTAGGTCGCATCTTCACCGGCGCATTCGAGAGGCGTGATGTAGCCACCGTCTTCGTGCTTGTCGATCACGAGGCAACCCGGCGCTTCGCGCAGGATATCGCGGGCCTGATCGGCCGTGATCTCGTTTTCGAACTCGATGTTGACGGATTCGGAGTGGCCGATGAAGACCGGAACGCGAACGGCCGTGCAGGTGACACGGATCTTCGGGTCGAGCATCTTCTTGGTCTCGGCCAGAACCTTCCACTCTTCCTTCGTGTAGCCGTCTTCCATGAAGCTATCGATATGCGGGATGACGTTGAAGGCAATACGCTTGGTGAACTTCTTCGATTCGACCGGATCGGCCACGAACACGGCGCGCGTCTGGGTGAAGAGTTCGTCCATGCCTTCCTTGCCGGCACCGGACACCGACTGGTAGGTGGAAACGACGACGCGCTTGATCTTGGCAAAGTCATGCAGCGGCTTCAGCGCGACGACGAGCTGGGCCGTCGAGCAGTTCGGATTGGCAATGATGTTCTTCTTGGAGAAACCGACGATGGCGTCGGGGTTCACTTCCGGAACGATCAGCGGCACTTCCGAATCGTAGCGCCAGGCGGACGAGTTGTCGATGACGACGCAGCCCTGCGCACCGATCTTCGGCGACCACTTCTTGGAGGCATCGCCGCCGGCGGACATCAGGCAGATGTCGGTATCGGAGAAATCGTAGTTCTCGAGGTTGGACACCTTGAGCGTCTTGTCACCGAAGGAGACTTCCGTGCCCTGGCTGCGGGCGGAGGCGAGTGCGACGACTTCATCAGCCGGAAAACCACGTTCCGCCAGAATGTTCAGCATTTCCCTGCCGACATTGCCGGTTGCACCGGCGACTGCGATCTTGAAACCCATTTCTTTGCTCTCTTTCTGTCTCTCCTCGGTTTTCTGAGGGGGAAGCCCGTGTCGCGCGCGACGCGGTGTTCCTTGTCCCCGGCCGTACCGGGGAGAGAGCGGTGGCCAGAGACGTCAGACGATAATTTTCGTCGTCGTTTTGGCCGTGGTTTTGTCGGAAACCGAAAGGGCAACATCCAGCCGCCCGGCAGATACTGCCAGGTCATCACACGCAGCAAAGCGAAAGTCGCGGCGAAGCATGGACACTCCTTTTCCAACGCTGCTCATAAAAGATTTTGCCACAGAGTCAAGGTTGATGCGATCGGACATCGGCGCCGTTATCACGTTTCTGTCATTGCACTGTCATCGCATGGGGCTATCCCCGAACCTCTATGCGACGCAACGACGGGGGTTTTCCATGCGTATGCTTCTTGCTGCCTTTGCAGCCACCACAATTCTTTCCGGCGGCATTCAAGCCGCCCACGCCGCGAACGTCTTTCCGCTTGATCGGGCGACGATCCTGACCGGCTCTCCATTCGATTTCAAGGTCGAGTTCAGCTCGGTCGTGAAGCCTGAGGACGTCAAGATCACCGTCAACGGCCAGGACTACAAGTCTGTGTTCGGCAAGGATGTCGAGTTCGTTGCAGAAGAGAAGAACAAGGACAAGGTCCTCGGTTCCGCCGTCGTGCTGCGCGCACTGACGATCGCGAATGCCGGCGACTACAAGGTTGAGGTGTCTGCTGGTTCGGAAACCAAAAGCGTGACCTGGAACGTCTACGGCACCGCGGCGCAGCCAAAGGCCAAGAACGTGATCTTCCTGATCGGTGACGGTCTTTCCGTGGCGCATCGCACCGCTGCCCGCATCATGGCCAAGGGCATGACCGAAGGCAAGGCGAACGGTCGTCTCGCGATGGACGACATCCCGCCGGCAGCCTTTATCGGCACATCCGCGACTGACGCCGTCGCTACCGACAGCGCCAACACGATGTCGGCCTATATGACCGGCCACAAGACAGCTGTGAACGCAATCGGCGTCTATGCCGACCGCACGCCTGACTCGCTGGACGATCCTAAGGTTGAAACATACGCTGAGGCGGTCCGCCGCCAGACGAAGAAGTCGATCGGCATTGTCACGACCGCAGAAGTTCAGGACGCAACACCCGCAGCCGTCGTCGCCCACACCCGCAAGCGCGGCGACAAGGCGGAAATCAACGGCATGCTGTTCGACGTCGAGCCGGACGTCCTGCTGGGCGGCGGTTCCGCCTACTTCCTGCCCCAGGCGACGCCCGGATCCAAGCGCAAGGACGACAAGGACTATATCGCCCTGTTCAAGGACGCCGGCTACATGCTTGCGACCAGCAAGGCTGAACTGGCAAGGGCATCCGGCACCAATACGGGTAAGATCCTCGGCCTGTTCCACACCGGCAACATGGACACGACGCTTGACCGCGAATTCCTGAAAAAGGGCACGACCGCGAAGTTCCCGGACCAGCCGGGCCTCGTCGACATGACCAAGGTCGCCCTCGACACGCTGTCGAAGAACCCGGACGGCTTCTTCCTGATGGTCGAAGCTGCCAATATCGACAAGATGTCCCATCCGCTGGACTGGGACCGCGCCGTCGTCGATACGATCGAATTCGACAAGGCAATCGCCGCAGCCCGCGAATTTGCCGACAAGAACCCCGACACGCTGATCATCGTCACCGGCGATCATACCCACGGTGTTTCGATCATCGGTACGGTCAACGATGAAAAGCCGGGCGACGACATGCGCGAAAAGGTCGGGACCTATGCCGAGGCAGGCTTCCCGAACTATATGGACGAGAACAAGGACGGTTATCCTGACAAGGTCGATGTTACCAAGCGCCTGTTCCTGAACGCCAATAACGGCCCTGATCACTACGAGACATTCCGTCCGAAGCTCGACAATCCCTTCGTTCCCGCCATCCAGAACGAGAAGAAGGAATATGTCGCCAACGAAGCCTACAAGGATGTCCCGGGCGCTGTTCTCGTGACCGGCATCATTCCGAAGAGCGCTGACAGCGGCGTCCATGCGGTTGACGATGTCGTGCTTCAGGCTGCCGGTCCGGGTTCGGAAGGCTTCCGCGGTTACATGGAGCAGAGCGACGTCTACAAGGTTCTCGCGGAGACTTTCGCGCTGGGCGCCAAGCAGACCAACTAATCAGACCTATTTGGCCTGAACGACATGAATGAAGGAGGGGGCATGTCCTGTGGCATGCCCCCTGTCCAATGAGATATCGCGGGACTTGAAGATATGCCTCACCTGCTGGATGATGACCGTGATCAACGAGGGAAAATGATCATGGGAGCGCTCGAGATGGTCGACCGTCGCCAGATGCTCAAGACCTCGCTTGGCATCATTGCCGGCCTGCCGCTGCTGATATCAGGCGCAACCGCGCGTGCGGACGATCCGCTTTCCTTCGACGAACTCTATGGCAAGGTCAGCGTTCTCGGGCTCGAATTTTCCGACAAGGTCAAGCGGCTGAACGGCCAGGAGATCGCCATGCGCGGTTTCATGGCGCCGCCGTTGAAGGCGGAAGCCTCGTTCTTCGTTCTGACCGAAGTGCCGATGTCGATCTGCCCGTTCTGCTCCACCGATGCGGATTGGCCGGACAATATCGTCGTTGTCTATCTCGATGAGAAGCAGACATTCACCCAGCCAAGCCAGACGATCGAGGTGCGCGGCAAGCTTGAGATGGGCTCGTGGACCGATCCGGACACCGGCTTCGTGAGCCTGCTCAGGATCCGACAGGCGGAATACGGTACGGTCTGACGACATGATGCCTCTGAAGGTACAATCTCTCGCCGTCTCGTTTCCCGGTCTGGCGACACCGGTTCTGTCCATCGATGCTCTCGATATCGAAGCCGGCAGCCGCGTTGCGCTGACGGGCGGGTCGGGATCGGGCAAGAGCACGCTTCTCAATATCATTGCAGGCCTCGAGCGTGTTCGCATCGGCCATGTCGTCTGGGGTGGGCAGGATATTGCCAGACTGTCGGAAGGCCGGAGAGACCGCTGGCGGGCCGAGAATGTCGGCCTGGTGATGCAGGATTTCCATCTGTTTGCGGGCCTCTCCGCGCTCGACAACGTGCTCCTGCCGGCAAGGCTTTCGCGCGTATCAAACCCGGATCTGGTGAAAAGAGCGCAGGAGCTGATCGAGACCGTCGGGTTGAAGCGACCCGGTCAGTCCATCGAGACCATGTCGCGCGGCGAGATGCAGCGGGTGGCGATCGCCCGGGCGTTGCTGCGCAAGCCGGGTATCATCATCGCCGATGAGCCGACGGCAAGCCTCGATCTCGAAAACGGCGAGGCAGTCGGTGATCTGCTTTTGTCGGTCGCGGCCGGTGCCGGCAGCACGCTTGTCGTGGCCACCCATGACCAGCGCATGATCGAACGCCTCGACCGGCGCATCGTGCTCAGGGGCGGGTGCATCGTCGGCGATGAGACTGTCAGGGAGATCGCTGCATGATCGGTTTTATCGTCGCCGACCTGCGGCGTCTCTGGCTGGGCTGCGCCGTCGTGGTGCTTCTGGTTGCCTTAGCGACGGCACTCGGTGTTGCCGTGACCCTGCAGGAACGGTCGCTGCGGCTCGGCAGTGCGCGTGCTGCGGACAAGTTCGATCTGGTGATCGGCGCCTCCGGCAGCGAAACGCAGCTTATCCTTTCCTCGATCTTTCTGCAGCCCGCACCGCTGCCGCTGGTCGATGGAGAAGTGCTTTCAAAGCTTGCTGCCGATCCGCGCGTGGCCTGGGCGGCACCCGTCGGTTTCGGCGATTCCTTTGCCGGCTATCCGATCGTTGGAACGACGACCACGCTTGTCACCAGCACGACGCCGGGCTTTGGCGAGGGGCGCATGTTTGCCGCGGAAGGCGAAGCGGTTCTCGGCGCTTCCGTCACTCTTCCGGTCGGCGCCGTCGTCAAGCCGATGCATGGAACAGCCGAAACTGGTGGTCCAACCCATACGGACATCGCATACAAGGTCGTCGGCAAGCTCAAACCGACCGGCACGCCATGGGACCGCGCCATTCTCGTGCCGATCCAGGCCGTATGGCACGTTCATGGTTTAGGCGCTGAGCATGAGCACGAGGACGCAAGCACGGAGCCTGCGGCAGCTGTCGCCTCTACCACCCATGACGAAGACCATCATCACGGCGGCATCGATCCGGATGCGCCGCTCGTCGAGGATTTCGGTGTTGATACCCCCGGCCTTCCAGCGATTCTGGTCAAACCGAAGTCGATTGCCGACGCTTATCGCCTGCGTCAGGCCTATCGCGGCAATGGCACGGTGGCGGTCTTTCCCGGCGAGGTGCTGACCGGCCTTTATGCAACGCTTGGCGATGCGAAAATGGTGTTGAGTGCGGTCGCTGCGGGATCTCAGGCTCTTGTCGCGGCGGCACTGGTGCTGGTGACGGTGATCCATGTGGGGCAACGGCGCCGGCAGATCGGCGCGCTGCGCGCGTTCGGGGCACCGCGCGGCGCCGTCTTCCTGATCGTGTGGCTGGAGCTGCTTCTCCTGGTTGCGCTTGGCATCGGGCTCGGCTTCGTCTGCGGGCTACTGGCGGCGCAGTTCGGCGCCCATCTGTTTACCGCGAAAAGCGGGGTCATCCTGCCGGTCGGGTTCACGAGAGACGACGTACGTCTGGCACTTTTTCTGCTGGGCTTTGCAGCGGTCCTTTCGGCCGTGCCGGCACTTCTTGCCTATCGGCAGTCGCCCGCCCAGGCGCTTCGCTCCTGACCACTCCGGACTACGTCATTAGACGAAAGTCATAAGCCGAAAGCATGTCTCATCCGGCGTGCCAAATTCTGTCACTCTGCAACGATTGCGCTAACCTGTCTGGCCGAGGAGGAGAATGGCCGGACAGGAAGGCACGGAGTTCATCTTGTTGGGAGGACGACAATGGCACACGTCGCAACGGCAGCCCGGACGAAGGCTAGCCCCATGACGCGCGAGGAAAAGAAGGTCATCTTCGCCTCGTCGCTGGGTACCATTTTCGAATGGTATGATTTCTATCTCTACGGAACGCTTGCCGTCATCATCGGCCGGCAGTTCTTTTCGGCGTTTCCGCCCGCCACGCAGGCCATCTTTGCACTGCTGGCCTTTGCTGCAGGCTTTCTCGTCCGACCCTTCGGCGCACTGGTCTTCGGACGGCTCGGCGATCTTGTCGGACGCAAATATACCTTCCTGGTCACGATCGTGATCATGGGCCTATCGACATTCTTTGTCGGTCTTCTGCCGAGCTACGAGCAGATTGGTGCAACGGCGCCCATCCTTCTCATCGCGCTGCGCATGTTGCAGGGCCTGGCGCTCGGTGGCGAATACGGTGGTGCTGCTGTCTATGTGGCGGAGCACGCCCCGCCCGGTCGCCGCGGATTTTACACGGCCTGGATTCAGACGACGGCGACGCTTGGCCTGTTGCTGTCGCTCGCCGTCATCGTGACGCTGCGCGTCAACATGGGTGAAGAAGCCTTTGCCACAAGCTATCCGGTCATATTCGGTCTGCTGGGCGGCTGGCGCATTCCGTTCCTCGGATCGGCACTGCTGCTTGCGGTCTCCATCTACATCCGCTTGCAGATGAACGAGTCCCCCGTCTTCCAGAAGATGAAGGAAGAAGGCACCCGTTCGAAGGCACCGCTGACGGAAGCCTTCGGCACCTGGAAGAACGGCAAGATCGTGCTGATAGCACTGTTCGGCCTTGTCGTCGGCCAGGCCGTCGTCTGGTATACCGGCCAGTTCTACGCGCTGTTCTTCCTGCAGAGCATCCTGAAAGTCGACCTTCTGACGGCGAACGTACTGATTGCCTGGTCGCTTCTTCTCGGCACACCATTCTTCCTCGTCTTCGGTGCGCTGTCTGACCGCGTGGGCCGCAAATGGGTCATTCTGGCAGGCTGCGCGCTCGCAGCGGTCACGTACTTCCCGCTGTTCCACGCATTGACCAATACCGCCAATCCGACCTACGCGGGAGCGATCAAAAACGTCCAGATCCAGGTTTCGGCGGATCCGGCGACATGCGGATCCCTGTTCGACCCTGTTGGTATCAGAACCTTCACGCAGCCATGCGACGTCGCGCGACGCACGCTGTCGCAGCAGGCGTTTACCTACACGCTGGTGCCAGCAGCCGCCGGTGCGCCAACCACGGTCAGCGTAGCGGGCACGGACGTTCCCGTTGCCAATGTGACGTTGCCGGACGGCAAGACCGAAACCTTCGCCCAGCGTCTCGGCCCGGCCAGCGTGGCAGCCGGCTACCCTGCCGCCAACGATGCTGCCAAGGTGCGTGTGGATGGCTTCTTCGCGGTGTTCGGCAATGCCCAGGCTTTGACTGTCATCGCCATTCTCTGGGTCATGGTCGTCTATGTGACGATCGTCTACGGCCCGATCGCCGCGGCGCTGGTGGAGTTTTTCCCGACACGCATCCGCTATACCGCCATGTCGCTGCCGTATCACATCGGCAACGGCTGGTTCGGCGGGCTGCTGCCGGCCACCTCCTTCGCGATCGTTGCCTCGACCGGGGATATCTATGCCGGCCTCTGGTACCCGGTCGGCTTTGCCGTTCTCACGATCATCATCGGCGCGGTCTTCGTGAAGGACCGGCGCAATATCGATCTTAACGACTGATCAGTCAGCAAAAAAGAAGGGCCCGGCGGAAACGCCGGGCCCTTTTTCGTTTCAGGGCAGTGGTCCCCTCGCGGGATGCCTCAGGCCGAGAGGCCGGCAAATTCCTTGAGGATGGCGTCGCCCATGTCGCCGGTGCCGACTTGGCGGCAGCCGTCGGCCATGATGTCGCCGGTGCGGATGCCCTGGTCGAGAACGTTGGCGATCGCCTTTTCCAGGTTGTCGGCTTCAGTGATCATGTTGAAGGAATAGCGAAGACACATGGCAAAGGACGCGATCATGGCGATCGGGTTGGCAATGCCCTTGCCGGCAATATCCGGTGCCGAACCATGGACCGGCTCGTACAGCGCCTTGCGCTTGCCGGTCTTGCCATCGGGTGCGCCGAGGGAAGCGGACGGCAGCATGCCGAGCGAACCCGTCAGCATGGCCGCAACATCAGACAGCATGTCGCCGAACAGGTTGTCGGTGACGATGACGTCGAACTGTTTCGGCGCGCGAACCAGCTGCATGCCGCCGGCATCGGCCAGCATGTGGTCCAGCTTCACATCGGAATACTTGGCCTTGTGGATCTCGGTGACGACCTGGTTCCACAGCACGCCGGATTTCATCACGTTGCGCTTTTCCATCGAGCACACGGCATTCTTGCGGGTGCGCGCCAGTTCGAAAGCAACGCCTGCGATGCGTTCGATCTCGTAGGTGTCGTAGATCTGGGTATCGATGCCGCGCTTCTGGCCGTTGCCGAGATCGATGATTTCCTTCGGCTCACCGAAATAGACGCCGCCGGTCAGTTCGCGGATGATCAGGATGTCGAGCCCGTCCACCAGTTCGGGTTTCAGCGAGGAGGCGGCGGCAAGCGCCGGATAGCAGATGGCCGGGCGCAGATTTGCGAAAAGCTCCATATCCTTGCGCAGACGCAGCAGGCCGGCTTCCGGGCGAACCTCATAGGGCACACTATCCCATTTCGGACCACCGACGGCGCCGAACAGGACGGCATCGGCCGTCATCGCTTTTTCCATATCCTCGTCGGAAATGGCGGCACCATGCGTATCATAGGCGCAGCCGCCGACCAGACCTTCGTCGGTGACGAAATCGGCACTCATGGCGTCGTTCATATGGGCGATGATCTTGCGCACTTCGCCCATGGCCTCTGGACCGATGCCATCACCGGGAAGCAGGAAAAGGTGTTTTGCCATTGTGCAGATGTCCTTGATTGTTCAGGCGGCGGTTGGGCAGCTGTTTCAGGAAGCGCCGGCACCGATGCGTGCGGTCACTTCGATCTCGATTTTCATTTCAGGGGTGGTGAGGCCGCAGACGATCATGGTCGCTGCCGGCCGAATCTGGGCAAATACCGATCCGACGACCTCGACCACGGCATCGTAGTCGGCCATGTCGACGAGATAATAGCGCACGCGGACCACGTCCTTCAGGCTGCTGCCGGCTTCGCCAAGCGCTTTTGCGATAGTGGCGAGCGCGTTGCGGGTCTGGTCAGCGACATCGTCAGGCATCACCATCAGGGCATAGTCATAGCCCGTCGTGCCCGAGACATAGACCATGTCACGGTCAACAACTGCGCGGGAATAGCCGATCCGCGCTTCGAAGGGTGATCCCGAGGAGATATGCGTGACCATCTGATGACCCTCAGAGCCAGGGGCGTTCCGTGCTGTTCTTGTCCTCGAAACTCGAGATCACGGCGTCGCTCTTTAATGTCGAAGCAATATCGTCGAGACCTTCCAAGAGGATCTGGCGTCGGCCGGGATCGATGTCAAAATGCAGCGAGCCGCCATCCGGACCTGTGATCTTCTGCGCTTCGAGATCGATCGAAATGACGGCATTGGAGCCGCGATCCGCATCGTCGAGCAGCTTTTCGAGATCTTCTGGAGACACGATGATCGGCAGGATGCCGTTCTTGAAACAGTTATTGTAGAAAATATCGGCAAAGCTGGTCGAGATCACGCAACGGATGCCGAAATCGAGAAGTGCCCAAGGCGCGTGCTCACGCGACGAGCCGCAGCCGAAATTGTCGCCAGCCACCAGGATCTTGGAATTGCGATAGGCCGGCTTGTTCAAGATGAAATCCGGGTTTTCTGACCCATCCTGATTGTAGCGGGATTCTGCAAACAGTCCCTTGCCGAGACCGGTTCGCTTGATCGTCTTCAGGTAGTCCTTGGGAATGATCATGTCGGTGTCGATGTTGACGACCGGAAGCGGCGCTGCGACGCCTGTGAGTTGCGTGAACTTGTCCATGATCTGCCTCCAAGGGAGTTGTCGTGAAGGCCAAATAAAGCAATTTGCCGCCGATTTGAAGGGCATTATGCCTTCAACCGGTACTCCGCTGCGCCAGAGCGCGCAGGCGGAGCGAACATGATGACGCTAGAGGTCGATGATGGTACCGCGGCCGTCGTTCCACACACGAATATCGCGGCTGGCCGGCTTTGGTCCGAACGATTTCGCTCGCACGGGTACAGGGTTCAACCTGGTCGAGATCGCCCTACCAATTGAAAGAAGGACGAGAATGCCGGCAAATGCGACGGTCAGAGACGCTGTAAAGAGCGCCGCCATGGCAAGCACCGCAATAGCTGAGGCGACGACGAAAAATGCACGAATGTTTTGCATGGATCATACCTTTCAACGTCTGAAATGTGGGACCGGCCGGCCCCGCTTACAAGTGGTTTCACGACCTCCTGTCTTGCCGAGGGCCAAAAAGCTTGTCACAACCACGTTATGACTTTTCCCAATGATTACATGGTCCCGAAGCGATGGCCGCTCTGATCCGGCGCTCGCTCCTGAGCGTTCCCGCGAGCAACACCCGTGCGCTTTCGAAAATCCCGCAGCTCGACTGCGACGGCGTGATTTTCGATCTGGAGGATTCCGTGGCATTCGCGCAGAAAGCGGAAGCGCGGGATAACCTCCGCAGAAGCTTTGCCGAGCTGAATTCCGATGGTCTCGAGACGGCTATCCGGATCAATCCGCTCACAAGCGAATTCGGTCCTGCGGATCTCGAGCTCATCGTCGAACTTCTGCCGGATGCGGTGGTCATTCCCAAGGTTGAGCATGCGGACGACGTCCAGGTGATCGCCGAGCGCCTTTCTCAGGCGGGCGTGCCGGAGAGGGTCTCTATCTGGGCGATGATCGAAACGCCGCTCGGCGTCCTCAACGCCGCCGAAATCTCGAGCGTGGGCGGACGGATCAAATGCCTCGTCGTGGGGCTCAACGATCTTCGCAAGGCAACGGGTGTTTTGCCGCAACCGGGGCGGGCCAATCTCATACCCTGGTTGATGCAGGTCGTGCTGGCGGGCAGGGCCTATGGTGTCGATGTGATCGACAGCGTGTTTAACGATTTCAAGGACGAAGTCGCGTTCGAAGCCGAGTGCGCCCAGGGCCGCGCCATGGGATTTTCAGGCAAGATGCTGATCCATCCGGCGCAGATCGACGCGGCCAACCGTCATTTCGGTCCTGATGATGATGCGCTTGAAGAGGCGCGCGCCATCATCGAGGCCTTCCGCCAGCCGGGAGCCGAAACGCTCAACGTCATCAACCTCGACGGTCGCATGGTCGAGCGTCTGCATCTCGAGGATGCGGAAAAGCTCGTCGCCAGCGCGGCGGTCATCGCCAACAGAAAGAGAAAGCCATGAAAGTATATCGTTTCATCACCGGTCCTGACGATGCCGCCTTTTGTCACCGGGTGACGGCGGCGCTGAACAAGGGCTGGGAACTCTCCGGTTCGCCAAGCTACGCCTTCAACGGCAAGACGGGCGAGATGCATTGCGGCCAGGCCGTGATGAAGACCGTAGAAGGCAAGGAATACAGCCCCGACATGAAGCTCGGCGAGCAGTAAAAAGCTAGGCCGAGGTGTGTCTGCCAGCGCTGGATCAGCGCTGGCTTGCTTCCTCGGCGCTCGCCTCGATGCGCTCCATGTCGTCGTCACTCAGGCCGAAGTGATGGCCGATCTCGTGGATAAGGACGTGGGTGATGATATCGCCCAGCGTTTCCTCATTCTCCGCCCAGTAATCGAGGATAGGCCGGCGATAGAGCCGGATGCGATTGGGCAGTTCGCCGGTTTCGACCGTAAACCGTTCCGAAATGCCACGTCCTTCGAACAGGCCCAGAAGGTCGAACGGCGTTTCCAGCGCCATGTCTTCGAAAACGTCGTCGTCCGGAAATTCTTCGACCTCAATGGTGAGGTTCGTCGTGAGTTTGCGGAATTCGTCCGGAAGGTGGCTGTAGGCTTCTAATGCCAGCGACTCGAACGTGCTGATCGTCGGCGCATGGCGATCCTGCCAATCATCGGTCTGGTCAATGCGGGCCATGGGATCTCCTTCCAACTCAGGCACATATAATACCTGAAGCAGCTATTTCGAGAAAAGAATCATTGCGATAGCTTTTAGAGGAAAAGATTCCTGATCGGGAGCTGTTGACTCTTTGCCACGTGTCTGGAATCCATAAGAACATAAAGCGAACATTATCGATGGAGTTAACGCCATGGCCAAAGGTGCCTGGGCGCGGGAGAGACTTTTGCCCTGCGCAAGCCGATCTCGGAGACGGAAAGCGGTCGGCGAGCTTGCTCGTGATGCTCGCGTCTGGTCTGGATTGGAACCCGCATGACCGCCTGTTTTCGATCCCCTCTGGCGCATCGACAGAGGCGTATTCTGACACTCGTGTTCCCGCGTCTGTCAACCGACAGAATTGCGCGCCGCCGCTGGGGTATGGACTGGCGGTCTTACCGCCATCACGACCATCCACCGATCGTCTTTGCCGGGCGCCACGCCGACAGGATGTGCCTGACAGTGCTCGACGCGGCCGCCGAACGCCTTAACCTGAAGCTGGGGCAGGGCGTTTCAGAAGCGCGAGCGATCTTTCCGGAGCTCGACGTGATGGACGAAGACGATGATGCCGACGCGGCGCTTCTGATGGCGCTCTCCGACTGGTGCGACCGATATACGCCACTGGTGACGCTAGAAGGGCGCAACGGGCTCTCTCTGGATATCACGGGCTGTGCGGATTACGGTGGCGGAGAGCAGGGCTTGCTCGGCAATGCCTCCCGCAGACTCCGTCAGATGGGTTTCGACGTCAAAGGGACACTCGCATCTTTTCCGGGCGTGTGGAGCGATTCTGCTTCTGCCGCGGACGGAACCTGTGGCGGCGCGTTGTTTCGATCGAGTGACGTTCGAGCCTTTTCAGAGATATCGCAGCGACACAGCAGCCGGTTAGGCATCACTGCCTCCGATCACGGATCGTTGATAAGGGGGTTATGATATGTCAATTACCGGGCTGGATTCTTTCTTGACATCGGTTGTCCTCTTTTGCAAAAAAGACTGTATCGAGGTCAATGTTCTCCAGGTCGATTTGAAATGCTGGTTTGCAGTTGTAATTACATCACCGAAAGGGAGATCAAGGATACGATCATCCAACTCCTCACTGAGGACTGTTGGCAGCTGATCGTTCCCGTGAAGGTCTACCATGCGATGGAAAAGCGCGGCCGTTGCTGCGGTTGCTTTCCCAATGTCGTTGATCTGATCATCCGCACGACCGAGGAATATCACGCCCAGCGGCACTCGACGGAAGCTGACGTGATCGTATATATGTCGCGCTTGAAACAACTCCACGAAGAAAACAGGAGAGCGGACATTGAAAGGCGACTTACAGGTCATCGAGCGGCTTAACGAGGCACTGTTCCTCGAACTTGGCGCTGTGAACCAATACTGGCTGCATTACCGTCTCCTGCACGATTGGGGTTTTACCAAGCTTGCCAAGAAGGAACGTGCCGAGTCCATCGAAGAGATGCAGCATGCCGATCGCCTGATCGACCGCATCATCTTCCTTGAGGGCCATCCGAACCTTCAGACGCTGGCGCCTCTGCGCATCGGCCAGAACGTCAAGGAAGTTCTCGAAGCCGATCTGGCCGGCGAATACGATGCCCGCACCGCCTACAAGGCCTCGCGCGATATCTGTCACGCCGCCGGAGACTATGTCTCCATGAAGCTTTTCGAACAGCTACTGATGGACGAGGAAGGTCATATCGACTTCCTCGAAACGCAGCTCGAACTGCTCTCCAAGATCGGTGAAGAGAGATACGGTCAGCTCAACGCGGAATCCGCAGACGCCGCCGAGTAACGGTCAAGTCTTCGACATTCTGTATCAAGGCCCGGTGGATGATGCTTTCACCGGGCTTTTCTATATCTGATCAGCGCTAATCGAATGTGCAATCAGCCCGCTATCGCGAGGTGGGCAAATTCCGCGACGACCCGGTCATAGACCGAGCGCTTGAACGGCACGATCAGGTCGGGCAGATCCTGCATCGGCTTCCATTCCCAGGCATCGAATTCAGCCGTGTGGCCGCCCGGTGGCGGGTTGATGGCGATCTCGCTTTCGTCGCCATCGAAGCGGAAGGCAAACCAGCGCTGCGTCTGGCCGCGATACTTTCCCTTGAGACCAATGCCGATCAGCTGCTCCGGAAGATCGTAGTTGATCCAGTCGGCGGCTTCAGAAAGCAGCGTGACGGAACGCATGCCCGTTTCCTCGTAGAGTTCACGATAGGCGGCGGGCAGGGGATCTTCGCCATTGTCGATCCCGCCCTGCGGCATCTGCCACATGTGGGGCGATCCATCATATTCGCTGTTGCCGGCGGCGATGCGGCGTCCGGCCCAGACGAGGCCCTGGCTGTTGAGCACCATGATCCCGACGCAAGGGCGATAGGGAAGATCTTCCGCTTTCACCGGCTTCTTGTGATCCTTGGCCATCTCATTCCCCTTCATTCAAGGTGCCACGCTCTCGCGGGCGATCGTGGAGACACCGACGATTTCAACACCGCGCTGCGAGGCTTCGTCGGCCCATTTCCGGATTGCTGCGATGCTCTCGTCGAATGCGGAGGCGACGCCGATCGCCGTTCCCTTGCGTTGAGCTATCCGCTCGAGTTCGTCAAGTTTCTTGAGGATCGCATCCGACTGGAGCTGACCGTCCAGTGTCAGATCACCGAAGGCGTGCGGCAGCTGCATTGCCTTGGCCAGGACCTCGGTCTTGGTTTGAGCCGACGTGCCATCGTCAAGAAACAGCAGGCCGCGTGAGGCCATGTCGCGCAGGATAGGCTCGAGCGCCTTGACGTCGGAGAGATAGCGGCCGCCCTGATAGTTCATGATCCCGGTATAGTTGGTGATCTCGCCCATCGCCACGTGCAGTCGCTCGAGGTTCTTTGCGGCAGGATCCTTGACGAGAAGCGTGCCCGGGCCGGGGTCGTTGGCCGGGTAGTCGTAGGGCTCGAACGGGACCTGGATGAGGATTTCGTGGCCCGCGCGGCGCGCTTCCTGCATCCAGCGCTGCAGGCTGTTGCCGCTTGCGGCAAGGCCGAGCGTCACGCCTGATGGCAGTTGCTGGATGGCGCGCTGGGTGCCTGTCTGGCTGAGACCGAGGCCGCCGACCACGATTGCGATCCTTGTGCCACGGGCGCCGGACCAGGGACGTGAATACTGGTCCATCGGCCGCATGCCGTCTTCCCCGAGGATCGGCAGTTTGCCGTATTCGGTGTCCTCAAGAAGGGCGTCGTTCGGCTCTGCGGCAAATCGCGGGTCCTGGCCGATCCTCAGGGCATTGATGAGAACGGGGCCGTTTCCATCCCGTTCACGCGGTGTGTATTTCGTCACGACCGAGCCATCCGCCATCCGGTTCTGCTCGATGGTCGCTCCGGAATTCGGATTGGACCGCGGCATGCCGTTGGGGTCGGAATTTTCGGACGGGCTTACTGCGTCAGCCGGTACCTTGGCCGAGGTCGCTGCGGAGGAGGGCGGATCGTTCGCGGCGATCCGCTCAAGTTGGGGATCGTTTCGCATCGCGTAGATCGACAAGCCGACGATGGCGATGAGGCCGATGCCCCCGAAAATGGCAAGCGTCGACAGTCGACGAGCCTTTTGTCGCTTCGGCGGCCGGTTTTGACCGAGCGGTGCATGGAGATCGCTGCCCAAGGGATATGCCCGCGTCTGCGCTGCCGAAATGAATGCAGTCAGGCGGCTGTGGTGAAACAGCCGCCTGACTGGTTTGCCTGATTAGTTCTTGACGGCGGCCGCAGCCTTGTCCGGGCTAGCCGGGAAGGACGGATCGGTCTTTGTCCCATGCAGCAGGTCCATGGCATAGTTCAGCTGCAGGTCGTCCTTGGTTTCCGGCGGCACATAGGCAGCCGAACCGGAGCCCTCATCGGTCTCGGCCGCGCCCTGGATATGGCCCTTGAGGCTGGATTCGCCCTCGGCGCGGACCTTGCCCTGCAGTTCCGGCGGCAGCGGCTGTTCGACCTTGATGTCAGGCGTAATGCCCGTTCCCTGGATCGACTTGCCCGATGGCGTGTAATAGAGCGCCGTCGTCAGGCGCAGCGCGCCGGATTCGCCAAGCGGAATGATCGTCTGGACGGAGCCCTTGCCGAACGAGCGGGTGCCGACAACGGTCGCGCGCTTCAGGTCCTGAAGGGCACCTGCGACGATTTCAGACGCCGAAGCCGAGCCGCCGTTGACGAGCACAACCACCGGCTTGCCGTCGGTCAGGTCGCCAGGGCCGGCATTGAAGCGGCGTGTCTCATCCGCATTGCGGCCGCGGGTGGAAACGACTTCGCCGCGTTCCAGGAACGCATCGGAGACGTTGATCGCCTGGTCCAGCAGACCGCCCGGGTTGAGGCGCAAATCGAGAACGAAGCCCTTCAGCTTGTCGGCAGGCACGTCAGCCTTGATCTTCTTGATCGCCTTCTCAAGATCGTCATAGGTTTTCTCAGTAAAGGAGATGACGCGCACATAGCCGATGTCGCCGGCTTCGACGCGCGATTTTACGGCGCGGACCGCGATGATGTCGCGCATCACGGTGATGTCGAGCGGCTTGTCGGCACCTTGGCGGATGACGGTCAGCTTGATCGGGGTATTGACGGCGCCGCGCATCTTTTCGACAGCGTCTTCAAGCTTCAGGCCGCGAACGGCCTGGCCATCGATCTCGGAAATGTAGTCGCCGGCAAGAATGCCAGCCTTGGATGCCGGCGTGTCGTCGATAGGCGTGATGACCTTGACGAGTTCGTTCTCCATCGTCACTTCGATGCCGAGACCGCCGAATTCACCGCGCGTCTGGGTGCGCATGTCTTCGGCATCTTTGGAATTCATGAAGCTCGAATGCGGATCAAGCGAGCTCAGCATGCCGTTGATGGCATTTTCGACCAGCTTGTTTTCATCCGGTGGCGTGACGTACTGGGCGCGAACCCGCTCGAACACGTCGCCGAAGATCGACAGTTCCTTATAGGTGGAAGCCCCGGCGGCCTGGGCCGGAACACCGGCCGAATAAATGACGCTCATCGCGGTCGCACCCAACAGTGCTCCGACGATGACAAGAGAAGCCCTACGAATCATTTCGCGCCCTTCCAGTTTCTTTGCTGGCCCACCACGGCTTGGAATCAACCGGGGTGCCGTCTTTTCGGAATTCAATGTAAAGCGTCGGGCGATCCGTTTCCAGCGCCAACGCAGTCGCACTTGCTACTCTTTTCTCACCCATGGCAGCGATCGGCTCGCCTGCAAAGACAAACTTGCCCTGCCGCGCGTTCACCACGTCCATTCCTGCCAGAACAACATGATAACCGTCGCCGGCGTTCAGGATGATCATCTGGCCATAGCTCCGGAATGCACCGGCAAACACGACCAGCCCATCGGCCGGTGCCGTCACCACTGCGCCGGGGTTGGAGGCCACGGTCATACCGCGTGCCGGGTGTCCCGTCCCGTCTGCATCGCCGAACGCACGCAATATTTCGCCGGCAACTGGAAGCTCCAGTTTTTGCCTGAGGCTTGAAAACGCGTATGCGGGCGCAATGCGGTTTTTGTCGGGCACACCGCTTTCGGCCAATTGCCGGGCTTTCTCGCGTTCCTCTTCGGACATCTGCCGCCGCCGCTCTTCCTCGGCACGGGCCAGATCCATGCCTTCGCGCACGGATGCGATCTGTCCCTCAAGCCCCTGAATGAGATCCTGAAGCGAGGTGGCACGGCCGACAAGTTCCTGAGAACGCGCGCGTTCTGCGGCGAGCTGTCTTTCGTTTTCGGCGTTCAGCTTGGCATTTTCAGCCAGCAGCAGGTTCATCCGTCGTTCTTCCTCGACGCCTGCCGTGATGGTTTGCGAAACGGTTTCCTTTTCCTTGGCCGCCTCGGCCTGAAGGCTCGCGAGATTTTGAAGATCCGTGACCAGCCTTTCGGCCTCGGCCCGCATGCCGGGCACGACGGCGCCGAGCAGGATGGCGCTTCTGACAGAGCCCAGCGCGTCATCCGGCGACACCAGCAGCGCTGGCGGCGGGCTGCGGCCCATGCGCTCCAGCGCGCCCAGCACTTCGGCAAGAATGGAGCGACGCCCCCTCAGGGCCACGCGGATCTTGTCTTCCTGCACTTTCAGCGAAGCGAGCTTGTCTTCGCTCACCTGGATTTTCGACTGAAGGTCCTTGCGCCGTGCGGCTGAATCGATCAGCGCCTGGCGCATATCCGCAGACGTCTTCTTGATGCCGGAAATGCTGTGCTCGATCTGAGCGACCTTTTCCGACGAGAGGCTCATGCTTTTGGCCAGCACTTCCAGCTCGCCGCGGGTCTCGTTGCGTCTCTTTTGAAGATCGGCTGTCGGATCCGCCAAGGCTTCGGTTGCGGGCGGGGAGGGTTGGGCCGCAGGCGGTGCCGGCTCCTGTGCCAAGGCAATCCAGTGAAACGGGGGCAGGCGGAGAGGCGCGAAGGCAAGCGCCGATGCCATCGCTGGCAGCGCAAGGCCCAGGGCTATGGCTCTCCTGATCGTCATTGCGTTCTCGAATCTGCAGCGGACCTGCGAAGGCTAGGCTGATTCGCCGGGGCCAGCCATAAACAACATCGTGTTTCGCAACATCGGCCCGGAAGGTAAACGAAGTCTAAACGCGGTGGTAGGGATGGCCTGAAAGGATGGTGACGGCGCGATACAGCTGTTCGGCGATGAGAATGCGGACCAGCTGATGCGGCCATGTCATAGAGCCGAGATTGAGGACGACATCAGCGCGTGCCCGAAGATCCGGGTCCAGCCCGTCGGCGCCGCCGATCGCGAGCATCATGTCGCGCTTGCCGCCGTCCTTGTACTTGTCGATCAGACCGGCAAAGGCTTCGCTGTCGAGCGCCTTGCCCCGTTCATCGAGCAGAACGAGGATGGCACCATCGGGAAGGGCCTTCTCGAGTGCGGCGGCCTCCTCGCGCTTCCGCGTTTCTGCATTGGAAGCACGGCTTTCCGGCACTTCGATCATCCTGGCAAGTTCGAGCCCGATCGCGGGCCCGGCCTTGGAGAAACGGTCGAGGTAACGGGACGCAAGATCTTTCTCGGGTCCGGCTTTGAGCCGTCCCACGGCGAAAAGGCTGATTCGCATGTCCTGATCCGTTGTTTTCAGAGCTCTCGGCTGCCACTGCGCCGGCACGTCGTCAAGGCGCCGCCGTTAGCATGCAATCGTCGCATCTTGTCGGCTCAGGAACGTCCCGGCCTGTTAGTGAAGCACTGTGCCTTCCTCGACATCCGGAGCGGCCCACATCTTTTCGATGTTGTAGAACTCGCGGATTTCGGGGCGGAACACATGGATGATGATATCACCAGTGTCAATCAGCACCCAATCACCCGTCTCCATGCCTTCGACACGGGCCCCGCCGAGGCCCTCTGCTTTCAGGTCGGTGATGAGGTGATCGCAGATCGCCATGACATGCCGGCTCGATCGTCCGGAGACGACGACCATGTAGTCTCCGAGAGCGGATTTTCCGGCAATATTGATGGTGACGATATCTTCTGCTTTGGAGTCCTCGAGGCTCGTGAGGACCTGATCGAGGGCATGGGCGGCGGCATCATCGCCACGTTCCAGGCTCTGCGGAATGACGGAGGCCGTCCTTCCCTTGGCGTGTACTGTTGTCAGGGTCGTTCCTTTCGTCCGGTAACAGCAACATCCTCTTCGTGCGAATCCCGTCTGATGACCGGCCGCATACCGAAGGTGGCATTGAATGCTTTATCTTTCAAGTGATCGGAATGTTCCAGTTTTAGGAATCGGAAGTCTTTCCCGATGCCCGGATTGCCGTTGAACTGAGGGCCGAACGCGGACCGTGGATGAAGGTCCAAGCGGGCGGACGGCGCTTCCACAGCGTACCGGCATCTGTCTCGTCGACACGGGCATGCTGGAATGTGCGGGCCATCTTTGATGACAGGAAGGAAAGGGTGGCACCCGGCCGGTCTATCACGGCGATCGGGAAGGTAGAGACGATCTCCTGCCACTTCTGCCAATGGTGAAAGGTCCTGAGGCTGTCTGCACCCATGATCCAGATGAAATGGATATGCGGATTGCGCGCCTTGACGAAGGAGAGTGTATCGGCGGTATAGGCGCCGCCGAGTGCTTTCTCGAATGCGGTGACCTTGATGCGCGGATCCTGGATCAGCCGCTCGCTCATGGCGATGCGGTCGGGGAGGGACGCGAGTTCCGACCGGCTTTTCAGCGGATTGCCAGGTGTCACCATCCACCACAGCTGATCGAGTCCGAGCCGGCGAAGGGCGATCTCGGCGACCAGAAGGTGGCCTTCATGCGGAGGGTTGAACGAACCGCCGAAAAGGCCGACGGCCATGCCCCGTTCCACATGCGGCATGGCGAGATGGCGTCTTTCGATCCGCTCTACCGTCACGTCAGGGCCGGATCTGGCCGGTGCCATGCACCCTGTATTTGAACGAGGTCAGCTGTTCGACGCCAACAGGGCCGCGCGCATGCATCTTGCCCGTGGAAATGCCGATCTCGCCGCCCATGCCGAATTCACCGCCATCGGCAAACTGGGTAGACGCGTTGTGGAGCAGGATCGCCGAATCGATCTCGTTGAAGAAGCGCGCGACCACGGCCGGATCTTGCGCAATCACCGCTTCGGTGTGGTTGGACGAATAGATGTTGATGTGGCGGATCGCACCGGAAATGCCATCGACGATCGCCACCGAAATGACGGCATCGAGATATTCCGTGCGCCAGTCTTCCTCGTTCGCCGGCTTGAAGCCCGGGTGAACCTTGAGCACGGCCGCCGAAGCGCGGATTTCGCAGCCGGCCTGCGTCAGCGCTTCCAGCACCGGCATCAGGTGGGTGCCGATCGCGGCGCTGTCGACCAGCAGCGTTTCGGCCGCACCACAGACGCCGGTGCGGCGCATCTTGGCGTTGACGACGATCGCCTTTGCCATTTCCAGATCCGCTGACGCGTCGACATAGATGTGGCAAAGGCCTTCCAGATGCGCAAAGACCGGCACGCGGGCTTCGGACTGGACGCGGGCGACCAGGCTTTTTCCGCCGCGGGGAACGATGACGTCGATGGCGCCTGACAGGCCCGACAGCATGGCGCCGACGGCCGCACGATCCGTTGTCGGCACGAGCTGGATCGCATGTTCGGGAAGACCCGCCTGTTTGAGGCCGGCCACCAGGCAGCGATGGATCGCCTGCGATGAATGGATCGAATCCGAGCCGCCGCGCAGGATCACCGCATTGCCGGCCTTGAGGCAAAGCGCGCCGGCGTCGGCCGTCACGTTCGGCCGGCTCTCGTAGATGACGCCGATCACGCCGAGCGGCGTGCGGACACGTTCGATATGAAGCCCGTTCGGGCGATCCCAGGCGGCGATCACTTCACCGACCGGATCCTTGATCGCGGCGATTTCCCGAAGAGCCTCCGCCATGCCGGCGATCGACTTTTCCGTCAGCGTCAGCCGGTCGATGAAGGAGGGAAGGAGCCCCTTGCCCTCGATGTTGCGAAGATCTTCGGCATTGGCGCTCAGTATCTCGGCGCTGTTGGCGAGAACCAGATCGGCCATGGCATTGAGCGCATCATTCTTCTGCTCGGTCGATGCCGTCGCCAATGCGCCGGCCGCAGCCTTTGCGTTGACGCCGATCGCATCCATGATTGCGGCAACGTCGGTCATCTGGACCTTATCCAACATGGACGGCATCCTCCTTGCGGGTGGTCGTGCGCCTGATCGCGCCTGTCATGACAAGGTCGTCGCGATGAACCATGGCGGCACGTCCTGCATAGCCCAGAATGGCTTCGATTTCCGCCGATTTGCGGCCGGTGATCTGCCGTGCCTCGTCGGCATCGTAGCTGACAAGACCGCGGGCAATCTCGCGGCCTTCCGCGCCGATGATCGCGACCGTATCACCCCGGTGGAAATTGCCCTCGATGCGGCGCACGCCGGCGGGCAGCAGACTTTTGCCCGAACCCAACGCCTGTTCGGCGCCTTCGTCGACGACGAGTTCGCCAGCCGCCTGCAACTGTCCGGCAATCCAGGTCTTTCTTGCCGTCACCGGTGTGCCAGATGGGGCAAACCAGGAGGATCGCGCGCCGTGTTCGATGGCGCGCAGCGGATGATCCGGCTTGCCCGATGCGATGATCATGGCGCAGCCCGCAGTCGTCGCGATCTTGCCGGCGTCGATCTTGGTGCGCATGCCGCCGCGCGACAGTTCGGATGCCGCACCGCCGGCCATCGCCTCGATCTCGGGTGTGATGACATTGATGATATCCAGAAACTGCGCATCCGGATCGAGATGCGGCGGTGCCGTGTAAAGACCGTCGATATCCGACAGCAGAACCAGAAGGTCGGCGCCAGTCATGGTGGCGACGCGTGCGGCAAGCCGGTCGTTGTCGCCGTAGCGGATTTCGGACGTTGCGACGGTGTCGTTTTCGTTGATGATCGGAACCGCGCCGATCTTCAGAAGCTGGTTGATCGTGGCACGGGCGTTGAGATAGCGGCGACGCTCTTCCGTATCGCCCAGCGTCAGCAGGATCTGTCCCGCGACGATCCCGTCCCGCGACAGGCTTTCCGACCAGGCGCGGGCCAGCGCGATCTGGCCGACGGCTGCCGCTGCCTGGCTTTCCTCCAGTTTGAGGGCGCCGTGGGGAAGGTTCAGCACGGTACGGCCGAGGGCGATCGCGCCGGAGGAGACGACGAGAACATCGATACCCTTCGCCCGAAGCGCGGCGATATCGGCGCAGATCGCGTCGAGCCACGGAGATTTCAGGCCGGTCTTGCGATCGACCAAGAGGGCCGAGCCGATCTTGATGACGATCCGGCGATGGTCGCCGAGCGGCTTGCGACCGCCGGCTTGCCCGGAAGAGACTTGCTTGTGACCGATCTCGTGGCCTGGCGTCATTCGTCGACGTCCTCGTCGAACTCCTGAACAGGAACGGAGCGGTTCGGCAGGGCCGTGTCTTCGCCGACGCTTGCCGCGACGATGACATCGCGCAACGCGCGCAGAACATCGGTCATGCCCGTGCCGGTGATGGCGGAGATGAGGAAAGGCTTCTGGCCGCAGGCTTTCTCAAGCTCCTTGGCCTTCTTCTTCAATTCCTTCTCGTCGAGAACGTCGATCTGCGACAAGGCAACGATTTCGCGCTTGTCGGTCAGACCGCCGCCATAGGCCTGAAGCTCGGTCTTGACCGTCTTGTAGGCCTTGCCGACTTCTTCCTCGATGGAGGAAACGAGGTGGAGCAGAACGCGGGTGCGTTCCACATGGCCGAGAAAGCGATCGCCGATGCCGACGCCTTCATGGGCGCCTTCGATCAGGCCCGGAATATCGGCGAGAACGAACTCGCGGCCGTCGATGGTGGCGACGCCAAGGTTCGGGTGCAGCGTGGTGAAGGGATAGTTTGCAATCTTCGGGCGGGCGCGGGTAACCGAGGCCAGGAAGGTGGATTTTCCGGCATTCGGAAGGCCGACAAGTCCTGCATCGGCAATCAGCTTCAGCCGCAGCCAGATGGTGCTTTCCTCGCCTTCAAGGCCTGGGTTTGCCCAGTTCGGCGCCTGGTTGGTGGCGTTCTTGAAATGCGTGTTGCCGAAGCCGCCATTGCCGCCCTTGGCAAGCCTGAACCGCTGACCTTCCTTGGTCATGTCGATGATCAGCGTTTCGTTGTCTTCCTCGAAGATCTGCGTGCCGACCGGAACCTTGAGCGTGACACTGTCGCCATTGGCGCCGGTGCGGTTGCGGCCCATGCCATGGATGCCGACCTTTGCCTTGTAATGCTGCTGGAAACGGAAATCGATCAGCGTGTTGAGGCCGTTGACGGCTTCGACCCACACGTCGCCACCACGGCCGCCATCGCCACCATCAGGTCCACCGAATTCGACGAACTTTTCCCGTCGGAACGAAACTGCGCCCGCGCCGCCGTCACCGGAGCGGATATAGACTTTTGCTTCGTCGAGAAATTTCATTGGTCTGGCAGTCCTGTTCTTGGTCGCTCCCGCTCTCCGGCGGGACGTACTTAGGGTTTTCGATACCGTTCGACAGGCTTTAGGTCAAAGCCTATCGTCGGAATGCGCTGAAAACGGCCGCGGCGGACAAGCCATCCGCCGGGGCCGATCGTGATCAAGGCATGATCAGGCGCGATCATGCCGGGGAGCGGGTGCCAGAAGCCGGAAATCCTCCGGCACAAGCTCCGTCTCGATATGCGGTACCATGACATTGCGGGCACGGTTGAACACATCGCTTGCGCCGGTGATGCGGAAGCCGAGCTTTGTCTGCACATTGAGCGAACCGAGATTGTCGGCAAACGCGCCCGAATGGACGACAGTGTCCGGCATGCGGCGGAAGAAGCGGTCGAGGACCCCCGACGCTGCCTCGCTCATATAGCCGCGATCCCAATAGAGGCGGTTCAGCCAGTAACTGAGATGCCAGCGGCCGTGCCTGAGTTCCAGGCCGACAACGCCGATATGCACATCGTCGCCGGTGGTGATCGCCAGCTGCCAGTTCGGCAGGATGCCCGAAGTTTGCGGCACCAGCCAGTCGAGCGCATCCTGACGGTCATAAGGCTGCGGAACACGCGACAGCATGCGGCTGACCTTGAAATCGGAAAGCGTTTCGGCAATCGCTGACGCATCCGACAGGCGGTGCGGGCGAAGCGTCAGGCGCTGCGTGACGATTTCAGGGCAGGGGCCAGGCTGAGTGCGAACCGCTTTCGTCTTTTCCAGTACGACGGCACTCATCTCAGCTCTCCCCAGCTTCTCAGCGACATCCATGTCTTGCGGTCCAGCCGGAACCATTCGACGGGGACCATTCCGCCCACCGCCAGGCATTCGATCATGCCGGTGCCCTGGAACTGGAAGCCGCATTTCTGGATCACCCGCTTCGACGCGATATTGGTGACCCGGCAACGGGCATCGATGTGATCGATATGGCTGCGGGTGCGGAACGCCATGTCGATCAGCGCATGCGCGGCTTCCGTGGCATAGCCCTTGTTCCAGTGGGGTTCGCCCAGCCAGTAGCCGATTTCGAGGGTTCGTTCGTCGATCTGGGGTTCGAGAGCGCAGCAGCCGAGAAACTGGCCATTGTCAGCTCGGGACACGGCATAAACGCATTTGCCAATCTCGCCCGCATTCGTGCGTCGCACGAAATCGGCCGCGTCTTTAGACGTGTAGGGATGCGGCATGCGCGACACCATGGTCGCAATGTTCGCATTGTTGGCGAGATGGGCAAGTGCGTCAATATCGTCTTCGTGCGGTGCGCGCAGAACAAGGCTCTGCGACAGTAAGACGGGGCAATCGCTTCTCAGCCGGTCCGGCCTGAGCCGTTCCTCTGGTCTGGTTTCCGGCGGCCGTAATTGGCCAGCCCTTACTAATTCGCCTTGCATGGTTCAGTCTCCTTTGAGGGATAAAAGAAAAAGGGAAGATGGGTAGCGCCCCATCTCCCCTTTTCTTTGACTGAACCTTCAAACGTTCAACCGGGTCGATGAGACGCCGGTTGCTTAACGCTTGCCGGCTTTATTCTGCGGCTTCGGCTTTCGGCATAACGGACACGTATACGCGGCCATTAGCGCGCGTACGGTAATTCACGTTGCCTGCCGTCAGTGCGAAGATCGTGTGGTCTGTGCCGATGCCGACATTGGCGCCCGGATGCCACTGCGTGCCGCGCTGACGCACGATAATGTTGCCCGGAATGACGACTTCGCCACCGAACTTCTTCACGCCAAGGCGCTTGGACTGAGAATCGCGACCGTTACGCGACGAGCCGCCAGCTTTTTTATGTGCCATTGGTGTTCTCCTTTAACTTTCGAAAACCTGGATTAGCCGAGGATGTCCGTGATGCGGACGACCGTGTGATGCTGGCGATGACCGCGAATACGCTTGGAATTCTGGCGGCGACGCTTCTTGAAGGACAGAACCTTCTTGCCACGGTTATGCTCTACAACTTCAGCCTTGACCGTCGCACCCGAAACGAAGGGAGCGCCGAACTTGGCATCGGCGCCGACGCCGATGACCAGGATTTCGTTGAATTCTACGATTGCGCCAGCTTCTGCTTCCAGCTTTTCGATGGTGAGCACGTCGTTGGCGGCCACGCGGTACTGTTTACCGCCGGTCTTGATGACTGCGAACATTGGTTATCCTTTCATGTTCGTTCCGGCTCTATCCCCGAAAGGACGGCCGTCTTTTTCTCAGTCGGGCTATAGCAGGGCTGCGAAAGAACGATCTTCCAGAACGGACCTGCCGGTGATTTTCTGCACGCCTTGGCGTGCAAGGTCTGATCTGGACATTTTTCCAGACTTCGACGCGTCCGGCCTTACGCGAGGCCCTAAAAACTGTCAAGGCGAAAGGATATGAAGACTTGCATTTCACCCCTTGCCAGCCCGATTTTTCGCCGCTATGAGACAGCCGCGCATCAAATGCGCCGACCAGCAAAGCGGAGAGGTGGCTGAGTGGTCGAAAGCACCGCACTCGAAATGCGGCATACGGGCAACCGTATCGTGGGTTCGAATCCCACCCTCTCCGCCATTGGCGAACCTTAAGCCGTGATGCTCCCATTACCCTGTGGAATCTCTCGCCTGCGCCCTTGTACCATCGGATGTGTTCCGCGCTCGAAGCAACCTTTGCTTACCGTTCGTCATAGAAATTAACACACCTCCATCTGCCTTAACGCGGTCACAGTGTTTCCACGTCGGAGCGGCGTTCCTGAATGACGTCTTGTCTGTTCCTCGGGCGCTCTGACCTATGCGCATTTCGGAAGTCTTCCTCGCCAAACCGCCCCTCGTCGCCATTTCATCTCCGCATGTCGTTGTCGCGGCAGTCGAATGGGAATGATGGTGGTCTGCTGTTGGGGTTGAGGTACATTGTTTTGCTCTCCTGATCTTTTCGAGGAGGAAGAGATCGGGGAATGCGGCGGAAGTGCCGCTTTTGGCGAACTGCCGGCGAGCAGCATTGGCTTTCCGTCTAACCCAGAGGAGGAATGGGCATGAGCAGGAACAGAGGTGTAGTCTATTTGCGGCCAGGCAAGGTCGAGGTGAGGGATATCGACGACGCCAAGCTTGAGGCGCCAAATGGGCGCCGGATCGAGCATGGCGTTATCCTGAAAGTGATTTCGACCAATATCTGCGGGTCAGACCAGCATATGGTGCGCGGGCGCACGACGGCCTTGCCGGGGCTCGTGCTTGGCCACGAAATCACGGGCGAGGTCATCGAAAAGGGCGTCGATGTCGAGATGCTCGAGATCGGCGATATCGTTTCCGTGCCCTTCAACGTCGCCTGTGGCCGCTGCCGTTGCTGCAAGTCGCAGGATACCGGCGTCTGCCTCACCGTCAATCCATCGCGCGCCGGCGGCGCCTATGGTTATGTCGACATGGGCGGCTGGATCGGCGGCCAGGCCCGTTACGTCACTGTTCCCTATGCGGATTTCAATCTTTTGAAATTCCCGGATCGCGACCGGGCGATGTCGAAGATCCGCGATCTGACGATGCTGTCGGATATCCTGCCGACTGGTTTTCATGGGGCGGTCAAGGCAGGCGTCGGGGTCGGGTCGACGGTCTATGTCGCGGGCGCCGGTCCGGTCGGTCTTGCGGCTGCGGCGTCAGCGCGCATTCTCGGTGCAGCGGTCGTGATGATCGGAGACTTCAACAAGGATCGTCTTGCCCACGCCGCCAAGGTCGGCTTCGAGCCGATCGATCTGTCGAAAAGCGACCGGCTCGGGGACATGATCGCCGAGGTGGTTGGCACCGACGAGGTCGATAGCGCCATCGATGCCGTCGGCTTCGAAGCGCGCGGACATTCGGGTGGCGAACAGCCGGCTATCGTTTTGAACCAGATGATGGAGATTACCCGCGCGGCGGGCTCGATCGGTATTCCCGGCCTTTACGTGACGGAAGATCCCGGTGCGGTGGATGACGCCGCCAAAAAGGGCAGTCTGTCGCTTCGGCTGGGTCTCGGCTGGGCGAAGGCCCAGTCCTTCCACACGGGCCAGACGCCGGTGCTGAAATACAATCGTCAGCTCATGCAAGCCATCCTTCACGACCGGCTGCCGATCGCCGACATCGTCAACGCCAAGATCATTTCGCTTGATGAAGCGGCGCAAGGCTATGAAAGCTTCGACCAGGGGGCTGCGGTCAAATACGTGCTGGATCCTCATGGAGACCTGACGAAAGCCGCGTGATCACGCCAGCCGAGTTGCAGCCCGCTACCCTTGTCCGGCGCCGTATTGGTGCCGGACAAGCAGTTCGCCGCCTCAACGCTGCCAAGTCCTCACGCCACATGCTTCCAGAAGCCGCGCTTGTTTGCGTGCAGGCGCTTCAGGGTTGCGACATAGGCGTCGTGGGATTTCAGGGTGCCTTGATCAAGGATGTGGGGTGAAAGCGCTTGCGCTGTGGCGAGGTGCCGGGCTGCGTGCTTGTAGCGGCTGGCTTTTCCATGATCGAGCGAGAAGTCGATCATGCTGCGCAGGATCAGCGTTGCGGCGAGCGGATGATGGGGTGCGAGCATCTCGGCAGCTGATGTCATCAACTCGTAGAGATCGCCATTCAGTTCTGCCGGCCTGTTGATCACCAGTTTCGCCGCCTGGCCGAGTGCGGGCCAGCGCAGGAAGAAGGCGAGCGCCTGGTGAACATCGGGGAAAGTCCGGGCATAGGCAAACGCCCTTTCCTCGGCCTCCATATCGTCGAAATCCGGCAGGCGTTTCAAGAATGCGCGCAGGTGAATGTCGGCGAGCGACTGTTCGAACCATCGCCACCGATCGGCCTGCGCTTCGTCGGTGCGTCGCAGGGTTTCCAGTGTCTCGGCGCGGGCAAGCTGCCACTCCATCTCGCGGTCGGGCGAACCGGTTATTTCGGCGCCATCGAGTGCCTGCAGCGCTTCATCGGCGCGCCCTGCGGAGAGGAGGCGGCGGGCGATTTCGGCAGCGATTGCCGGTATCCGGCGGGTTTCCTCTGGCTGCTCGGCAATGTAGGCATCCACATCACCCGTGGCATCGGCGATCGCCTGAAGCGCGGTACGCACTGTCGTCTCATGATTTCGGTCGTGCCTCGGTGAGGTGAGGCCGACGCTTTCCCGGTCGCTCTCGTCGGGCTCGTTCAACCACTGCACAAGCAGCGATTTCAGGCGGTCGAGGCCTTGAGTGCCGAGGGCCGGGGCCATGGCTGGAATGAACGGGTCGAATTGGCCGTGGCCATTGTTCTGAACCGCCGCCAGAACCCTGTCGGCAAGAATATCGGGGTCGATGCCTGATCCGCTGGCGATGATGCCAGCATCGCTGCAGGCTTGATGGAAACTTGCAAGCAGCGCGCCGCTCGCATCGTCCGTTCTGTCGAAGATCGGCTCACCGAGGCTAAGGAACTGCCAGATCAGCTCGAAGCCTTCGCCCGGATCGTCCGGCGCCACGGTCTCGACGATCGTCTTGCGCTGGGTTTCGAGGTCGGCCTTCGTCGATTTTACCCGCCGCCAGCTGATGAAGGTCCGGGAGCGGGCGATGCTGCCGAGACGCTTGCGAACTTCGCGTGCCACTTCGCCGCTGCTGTGGCTGCCGGCCAGTTCCATGCGAAGCCTGCGCTTGTTTGCGGCGCTGCCCATGCTGATCTCGATCAGCAGCTCGGCAAGTCGTTGCGAGCCGAGCGCTTCCAGGTTCTTCGCGTTGAGGGTCGTCTTCGTGGCCATGGGGATGTCGATGCGGTCTTGCGTGAGGTGTCGGGACAGACAGTTCAGAACCATACCGGGATTTGCAAGTGTTTCAGCCCGGTTTTCGCCACCGGCCTGCTGCCGAGCGCTGTTGTGGGTCTTTCACGCCGAGGAAATCATTGGTAGAGGGTCGCCATGAACGCGCTTTCAGATGCCGATCCGATCTATAACCCGCCGCAGAATCCCTATCTTTCGCTGCTGCACCGCGATGCGCATCTGCTTGTGTTCAACAAGCCGAGCGGTCTGCTGTCGGTGCCTGGGCGGCATCCGGCGCTGTCGGACAGTCTTTTGACGCGGGTGCAGAAAGAGTATCCGGAGGCGCTGATCGTGCACCGTCTGGACAAGGATACATCCGGTGTCGTGGTGATGTCGCTCAACCGCCGGGGGCATGCGCTTGTCGCAGCGCAGTTTGAAGGGCGCACCACGCGGAAATCCTATGTGGCCGAGGTCTGGGGAAGGGTTGAGCAGGCGGAAGGCGTGGTCAATCTGCCGTTGGCGATCGATCCAGACAACAAGCCGCGCCACCGCGTCGACACCGATCACGGCAAGCCTGCCCAGACGCGCTGGCAGGTGATGGGATATGGCGAGAAAAGGACGCGGCTGCGGCTGTATCCGCTGACGGGCCGCACCCATCAGCTGCGCGTGCATATGAAAGCGCTGGGACACGTCATCCTCGGCGACGAGTTCTATGCGGAGGGCGATGCGCTTCTGGCTGCGAACCGTTTGCTTCTTCATGCCGAAGAACTAAGCTTCCGCCATCCTGACGGTTCGGACGTCACGTTCACCGCTCCAACGCCCTTCTGAGATCGGACATTGGCACAAAACCTCGAGAAAACGCCGCTGATCGTCGATTTTGTCGGCGGCGCCGTCGGCCACCGTTTCCGCTCCGGCGAGGGCCGCAAACAAGATCTGCCGAAGGCCGTCGGGTTTTCGAGCGGCACGATCCCTGATGTCGTCGATGCGACGGCGGGTCTTGGCCGCCATGCGTTTCTGCTGGCATCGCTCGGCGCACGCGTCACGCTGATCGAGCGATCCGAAACGATGCATGCGCTGCTTCTGGAAGGGCTCGAACGGGCGAGGGCCGAAGGCGGGCGTCATGCGGAAACCGTGTCCCGGATGACGTTGGTGCACGGGGATTCCTGTATTCTGCTGCCGCAGATGAAGCCGCAGGTGATCCTGATCGATCCCATGCATCCGCCGCGCGACAAGACGGCGCTGGTGAAGAAAGAGATGCGGCTGATCCGGGATATCGTCGGGACCGATGCGGATTCGGTGCAGCTCATGCAGGTCGCGCTGGAGGCGGCCCAAAACCGGGTCGTGCTGAAGTGGCCGTTGCGCGCCGAGCCGATGGCGGGCGTGCGCAAACCGTCCCATCAGATATTGGGGAAAAGCACCCGCTACGACGTGTTCGTCAAGGCGAAGATCAGCGCCGAGTAGGTGGGTGACGGCACTGCCGTTGTTGCCCTGCGGCGCCGATTGCGCATAGTATCCCGCATTCCTTGGGAGTGCCTTGCCGATGTCAGAGAGCGACCAGAAGTCCGGGCCGTTTCCGGAAGAGCCGGGGATCCTCGAATTTCTCGATATCTGCGATCGCTTCTACCCCGCCGATGCTGTGGATGCGCCGATTGCACAGCAGCGGGACTGGTATGATGCACTCTGCGCCCGCTTCGACCAGCCGCTGCCGCAAGGTCTGACGTTTCAGGACGAGATGCTGGTCGTGCCGATCCGGCGTTACCGACCCGCGACGATCAGCAGCGAAACCGTTCTTCTTTACCTGCATGGCGGCGGGTTCGTCGTCGGGTCGCTGGATAGCCACCACGCGATCTGTGCGGAGATTGCCGATTTCGCGCAGGCGGAACTGGTCTCGGTCGATTACCGGCTTGCGCCCGAACATCTCTGGCCGGCTCAGACGGACGATTGTTTCGGTGTGCTGAAGCAGATTTTAGGGGAGGGTCGAAAGGTCGTGCTGATCGGCGACAGCGCCGGCGGCAATCTTGCGGCGGGCCTTGCGTTACGGGCGCGGGACGAAGGACTTTCCGGGATTGCCGGCCAGGTGCTGATCTATCCAGCACTCGGCGGCGATCTCGTGTCGGGGTCTTACCGTGAGATGGCCTATGCGCCGGGGCTCAGCACGGCCGATGTCGCCTATTATCGCGCAGTGCTCAAAGCGCCAGAGATTGAACCCGTCGCGCATCCGCTTCTGGCCCGCGACCTATCCGGCCTGCCGCCGGCCTATATCACCGTTGCGCATTTCGATCCGTTGCGGGACGACGGCGAACTCTATGCGCAACGGTTGCGAGAGGCGGGCGTCGAGACGACGTTCCGCGAGGAGCCGCAAATGGTGCATGCCTGGCTGCGTGCCCGCCACATGAGTGCTGGCGCGCGCGCCGGGTTCGAGGCGCTCTGCGATGCCGTTCGGCAGATGGCAGTTAGCGACTGACCTAGCCCTTAGCCTTGGACACCAGAACCGGATCGGCGCGGAAGGCGGACGGGAAGATCGCCTTCAGATTATCGATCTTCGGCATGTCGTTATAGACGATATAGGGATAGCTGGGGTTCAGCGTCAGAAAATCCTGGTGGTACTTCTCGGCAGGATAGAAGGCGGAAAGCTTGGAGACTTTCGTGACGATCGCGGCTGGATACAGTTTCGTCGCATCAAGCTGGGCGATATAGGCCTCGGCTACCTTTTTCTGATCGTCGCTGGTGGTGAAGATCGCGGAGCGGTACTGCGTCCCGTGGTCAGGACCCTGGTAGTTCAGCTGGGTCGGATTGTGGGCGACGGAAAAGAAGATCTGCAGCAGTTTGCCGTAGCTTACCTGCTTCGGATCGAAGGTGATCTCGACGGCCTCCGCATGGCCCGATCTGCCCGAGCTGACCGTCTCATAGGTCGCGGCTTTCTGGTCGCCGCCGGAATAGCCGGAAACGGCGTTGCTCACGCCCTTCACATGCTGGAAGACGCCCTGAACGCCCCAGAAGCAGCCGCCGGCGAAGATGGCCTTCTCGACATTGCCCTTCGCGGCTTCGTCGATCGTCGGTGCAGGAATGGCAGCGGCGGCCTCCTGCGCACGCAGCGCTGATGCCGGAAACGCCATCACGACGGCGCAAAACATTGCCGCCGCCAGACGATTTGCGAAGACTGCCATGAGAGCTCCTCCTGTTCGCATGGACTGTCTCAGGGATACCGGCCCGGCGTCAAATCACATCGGCGTACACCACCGGCCACGGCTGGCGGCGTTTACATGTGATCTCGGGGAATGGCCTTCTCGAAGGTCTTTTCAAAGATCTTCTTCTCTCCGTCATAGGCGAGGACCGAAGCTCTGATCAGCCAGTCGGTTGCCGTGCAGGCGAGTTTTGCCGTGGAGACGGTACGGACGGACCACCGGTCGCGCCTCATGTCGCAGGTCCAGACCGAAGTGCCCGTCATCGACAGCGGATCGGTCGGGTCGATCGACCAGGTCTCCTCGCGCAACTGCCGGGTGGAAAGGCCGGTGCCCGGATGTTCGAACAGGCCTGTGTCTTCAGCCACTTCGTAGCGCGTCTGGTTTTCAGCAAGGTCACGGGTGACGCTGCGGCGGGTAGTGGAGGGCGCGTGCTCGATATATTTCGGCAGCGGATCCGGGTTCGCCGGCTGCTTCATCTCGAATGTCTCGTGATCGCCGAGAAGCGGCATGGCAAGGCCAAGCGAAGCGATATCGATCGTCACACCGGGATCGACAGGTGGCGGCAGGATCATCGGCCAGTAGGCGGTCGAGAGCGATAGCCGGATTCGGTGGCCCTCGCCGAACCGGTATCCGCAGGCATCGAGATCGAGGCGGATCTCGACCGGTTGGCCGGGAATGAGCGGCTGCGGATCCTCATTGCCGTCGCGATGGGTGAGGTTGATCACCCCGAAGGAAACGCGGGTCGCGGTGCCGTCGGGATGCACATCGACAATCCGGGCGCAAAGATTGGCGAGTTCCGCATCGGCGCGCAGCGTCAAGGTGATGCTCGGACGTCCGAGATAGGTTTTGGCCTCGTCAAGCGGCGCGGTTTGGAAGACCAACGATCCGGCATCGTCGCTGCGCTGGTCGCCGGCGAGTTCCGCGTCGGGTTTGAGGGTAAACCATTCGCCGGCCGCGGTTCCGGTGTCGAGCGGTGACTTCAGATAGATCTCGTGGACCGGTGCATGCGGGGTCGGCATCCCCTCCAGCAGCGTACCGAACTGGTCGACATAGAAGCACTCGCTCTCCGACGCGCTCCAGCGCTGCTTGGAAACCCAGAAGCCCGGATCGACATCGCGCCGTACCGCCGGTTTCGGGCCGTCGAGAATATAGGCTCGAACCTGGGGCAGGGTTTCTATGCCGTTCTCCTCGCCCCGCAGCCAGCGGTTCCAGAAGGCGATTGCCTCGCCATGAAAATCGGCGCGCGGTTTCGGCCAGGCGAAATGGGGATATTTGTGAACCCAGGGGCCGAGCAGGGCCTTCGCCTTGTCGCCGAGCCCTTCGACGGCCAGCAGCGGCGTGTTGCGATAACCGTCGGCCCAGCCGGCAATGACGAGAGCCGGAATTTCGATAGCCGCATAATCTTCGCAGATGGAGCCGTGTTTCCAGAAGCCATCGCGGCGCTGGTGGGAAAGCCATTCCTCCAGGAAGAACGGCTCGTTTTCCAGCCGTTCCATCCACATCTCAAGCCAGCGATCGCCGACGATGTCGGGATCGGGCGAGCGCGACTGATAGGCGAGCATGGTGGCGGCCCAAGACAGCTGGGCCGACAGGTGGCAGCCATTCTTGTAATGGATGTCGTCATTGTAGCGGTCGGTGGTCGAGGCGATCGAGATCACGGCCTTGAGCGCCGGTGGTCGAAGCGCTGCCACCTGCAGGCAGTTGAAGCCGCCCCAGGAAATGCCCATCATGCCGACTTTGCCGTTCGACCAGGGCTGTTCTGCGATCCAGGCGATCAGCTCGCAGGCATTGGCAAGCTCCAGCTCGGTATATTCACCGTCGATGACGCCGTCGGATTCCCCGGAGCCGCGAATATCGACGCGAACGCCGGCGATGCCTGCTGCCGCAAACACCGGATAGGTGGATTCGTCGCGCGGGCTGGTTCCATCCCGTTTGCGATAGGGCAGAAACTCAAACACGGCCGGCACCGGATCGGCGTCTGCATTGTCAGGCATCCAGATGCGGGCGGCAAGACGGGTTCCGTCCTTTAGCCTGATCCACTGGTTCGCGATGACGGTGAAGGAACGGTCAGTCATGGTCATGCGCTCTCAAATATCGATCTTCAATTTCCCGCGCTTTCCATCCGCCGTGTCGCGAGCACCTTTTCCAGCCAGCCCAGCTGCATTTCGGGCACGGATTTGAGGAGAAGGTCGGTATAGTCGTCGAACGGTGGCGACAGCGCTTGGGATTTCGGCCCGAAGCGGACGAGCTTGCCGCGATGCATGACGGCGACCGAGTCGGCGATGGCCTTCACGATGGCGATGTCGTGGGTGATGAACAGATAAGACAGCTGCTGCTCTTCCTGCAGCTTCATCAGGAGCTTGAGGATCCCTTCCGCCACCAGCGGATCAAGCGCCGATGTGGGTTCGTCGCAGAGGATGAGTTCGGGCCTTGCGGCAAGGGCGCGGGCAATTGCCACGCGCTGCTTCTGCCCGCCGGAAAGCTCGGCCGGGTAGCGATCGATAAAGCCGGTGCCCATCTCGATCTGGTCGAGCAGTTCCTTGACGCGGGCGGTCTTGGCCTGACCGCGCAAGCCATCATAGAAGGTCAGCGGCCGGCCGATGATGTCGCGCACCGTCTGGCGCGGGTTCATGGCCGTATCGGCCATTTGGTATATCAGCTGGATGCGGCGCAGGTCGTCTCTCGGCCGGCTTTTCAGCAACGGCGTCAGCGGCCGGCCCTCGAAGGTGATCGCGCCGCTGCTGGGCGCCAACAGGCCGGTGATGACGCGCGCCAGCGTCGACTTACCCGAGCCGGATTCGCCGACGACCGCAAGCGTCTGGCCCTTGCACAGATGCAGGGAAACATCGTGCAGCACCTTGAACCCGTTCGAATACTGGGCGCTGACATGATCGACCCTGAGAACCGCTTCGGTCTGGTCAACTGCCTCCTCGCGGGCGGCCTGGCGCACATTGACCAGAGCCCGGGTGTAATCCTGTCTCGGTGCCTCGATGATCTGCTGCACGGGACCGCATTCGACCATCTTGCCGTGGCGCAGCACCATGATGTCGTCGGAGATCTGCGCGACGACGGCCAGATCGTGGGTGATGTAGAGCGCTGCCGTATCGGTTTCCTCGATCGCGTGCTTGATCGCTGCGAGAACGTCGATCTGGGTCGTCACGTCGAGTGCGGTCGTCGGTTCGTCGAACACGATCAGGTCGGGTTTGGAGCAGAGCGCCATCGCCGTCATGGCGCGTTGCAACTGGCCGCCGGAAACCTGGTGCGGAAACCGATCGCCGAAGGTTTCGGGGTTCGGCAGGCCAAGAACCTGGAACAGATAGAGAGCGCGCTCGCGAGCATCTTCCTTGCTCATCAGGCGATGCTTGACAGTCGCCTCGATAACCTGGTCGCCGAGCTTGTGGGCGGGGTTGAATGCGGCAGCTGCCGATTGCGCGACATAGCAGACGCGGGCGCCGCGCAGCTTGCGGATGCCACCCTTGCCCAGTTGCAGGATGTCGGTGCCGTCAAGTTTTACTTCGCCGCCGGTGATCTCGGCACCGCCGCGGCCGTAGCCTAAAGCTGCGAGCCCGATCGTCGACTTGCCAGCACCGGATTCGCCGATCAGGCCTAGAACCTTGCCCTTGGCAAGATCGAAGGAGACGTCGTCGACGATGGTGATGCGCTTGGCAGGCTCGCCCGGCGGATAGCTGGTCGCCTCGATCTTGAGGTTACGGACGGAGAGGAGATGGGATGAAGCTTCATGCATCGCCGCGGCCTCCCTTCAGGCTGGAGGTTCGCTTCAGGAGCCAGTCGACCACGAGGTTGACGCAGACGGCGAGGGCCGCAATCGCGGTTCCAGGCACTAGGGCTGCGGGAATACCGAAGATGATGCCGTCCTTGTTGTCCTTCACCATGCCGCCCCAGTCGGCGGTCGGTGGCTGGATGCCGAGGCCGAGGAACGAGAGGGTGGAGAGAAACAGGATCGCAAAGGCGAAACGCAGGCCGAATTCGGCCAGCAGCGGCGAGAGCGTGTTGGGCAGAATTTCGCGAAAGATGATCCAGATCTTGCCTTCACCGCGCAGCTTTGCCGCTTCCACGAATTCCATTACGGCCACATCCAGCGCCACGGCCCGGCCAAGGCGATACACGCGGGTGGAATCAAGGATCGCCATCACCAGGATGAGTACGATCAGGTGTTGCGGCAGCACGGCCAGCACCACGAGCGCGAAGATCAGCGTCGGGATCGACATCATCAGGTCGTTGAAGCGGGAAAACACCGCATCGACGAGGCCACCTGAAACGGCGGCGGTAAAGCTCAGGATGATCCCGAGCGAAAAGGAAATCACGGTTGCCGCCAAAGCGACAATCAGCGTCGTGCGCGCACCGAAGATCAGGCGCGACAGGATATCGCGGCCGAGATTGTCGAGGCCGAAGAAGAATTGCGCATCGGCCTCCTGCCAGACATTGCCGACAACTTCCGTCTCGCCGTAAGGGGAAATCCAGGGCGCGAACAGGGCGCAGAAGAGCGCGAGCGCGATACCGAACAGGCCGACCCAGGCGGTGATGGGGATTTCTCTCAATCTCATCGTGGATGCCTCAGACGGGGGTTGGCGATGATCGCGAGAATGTCCGCCACCATGTTGAGGAGGATGTAGACGGCTGCAAAGATGAGGCCGCAGGCCTGGACGACGGGCATGTCGCGCACCGTCACCGCGTCGACCATGTACTGGCCCATGCCGGGATAGACGAACACGACCTCGACCACGACGACGCCAACGACGAGATAGGCGAGGTTCAAGGCGACGACGTTGATGATCGGGGCAAGCGCATTGGGTGCCGCATGCTTGACGATCGCGCGCCAGCCGGACAGGCCCTTCAGCTCTGCCGTTTCCATATAGGCCGAGGACATGACGGAGAGGATCGCCGCCCGCGTCATGCGCATCATGTGGGCAAGCACGACGAGAACAAGTGTCGCCGTCGGCAGGGCGATCGTCTGGAGACGCTCCAGAAAGCCCATGCCCTGATAAACGGTGGCCGGGAAGGTGGCGATGCCGAAATTGACGGCGAAATAGAGGATCAGCAGGTAGCCGACGAAGAATTCCGGAAGCGAGATGGCCGCAAGCGAGATCACGTTGATGATCTTGTCCGGGATGCGATCGCGGAAATGCACCGACAGCATGCCGAGACAGATCGCCAGCGGCACGGCGATGACGGCCGCAAAGGCAGCGAGGAAAAGCGAATTGCCCAGCCGGTTGCCGACCTGTTCGGAGACCGAGTTGCGGCTTGCCCAAGATGTGCCGAAATCGCCTTGCAGGACGCCGCCCAGCCAGTCGAAATAGCGGGTGACGAGGGGCCGGTCGAGGCCGAGTTCGGCGGTGATGTTGGCGACAGCCTCGGGTGTCGCGGACTGGCCGAGATAGGTGGAGGCGAAATCGCCGGGCAGCGCTTCGACGCCGCCGAAAATCAGGGCCGACACTGCCAGAAGCAGGATCAGCGAAAGCACCATGCGCTGGGCGATAATGCTCAGCAGCGGAAAGCGCTCTCTCAAGCTGCGGGCCGGCGAGCCGCCAGCCTCTGTGGAATTGGACATGTGGCGCGATCCCGTATCCGAAATGAAGGGTTCAGACCGCAGGTTTTCCTGCGGTCCATATTCATCGGCGGGGCTTCGTAGCCCCTGTCGGGTATCAGGCGTCGAGCCAGACGCGGGTCGCGACATAGCCGTTCGACATGTCGTTGCCGATGTCCTTGACGTAACCCTGAAGCTTCTTCGACGCCGCATTCACGAAGTCGTTGAACATCGGCAGGATCGTGCCGCCTTCATCGCGTACCAGCACCGCCATCTCGCGGTACATTTCACGGCGTTTGGCTTCATCCAGTTCGCCGCGGGCGGTGATCAGCAGCTTGTCGAACTTCTCGTTCTTGAAGCGGGTGTCGTTCCAGTCGGCGGAAGACAGATAGGCGCCGGAATAGAACTGGTCCTGCGTGGCGCGGCTGCCCCAGTAGGAGGCCGAGAACGGCTGCACGTTCCAGACGTTCGACCAGTAGCCGTCACCCGGCTCGCGCTTGATCTCGATGTCGATACCGGCCTTCTTCGCGCTCTGCTGGAAGAGAACCGACGCATCGACAGCGCCCGGGAAGGCAACTTCCGACGTGCGCAGAAGCACCGAGCCGCTATGGCCTGACTTCTTGAAGTGGAACTTCGCCTTGTCCGGATCGTAGGAGCGTTGCTCGATGCCCTCGGGGAAGAGCGCATAGGTGTCGTTGATCGGGAAGTCGTTGCCGACCTTGCCGTAGCCACCGAGGATGCGCTTGACCATTTCCTCGCGGTCGATGGACAGTTTCAGGGCCATGCGCAGATCGTTGTTGTCGAATGGCGCCTTGTCGCAATGCATGATGAAAACGTAGTGGCCGCCACCGGACGTGGTCAGAAGCTGCACCGTCGGGGCGCGCGTCAGAAGCGGCACGGTCTTCGGATCGACGCGGTTGATGAACTGCACCTGGCCGGACGACAAGGCCGCGATACGGGCGGTCGCGTCGTTCATGGTGATGATTTCGACCGTTTCGACATAACCGCGGTCGGAACGCCAGTCGCTGGTGTTCTTCTCGAACGTCATGCGAACGCCAGGCTCGAAGCTCTTCACCTTGTAGGCACCGGTGCCGATGCCGGCGTTCGGCGCGTCGACGCCGCCGTTCGGCTGGATGACGAGATGGTAGTCGGTGAAGATCGCGGGAAGGTCGGCATTGCCGCTATCCAGCGTCACGACCAGATCGCCGCTCTTGTTTTCGATCGACTTGATGGATTTCAGAACGCCGGCTGCACCGGATTCGGTCTTGCTATCGCTATGGCGCTTCAGGGTCGCGACCACGTCGTCGGTGGTCATTTCCTTGCCGTTGTGGAACTGCACACCCTTGCGGATCTTGAAGGTCCAGGTCTTGGCGTCCGGCGATGGCGACCAGGATTCGGCAAGTGATGGAACCGGTGCGCGGGTTTCCGGATGGGTTTCGACCAGCGTGTCGCCCCAGGTGCGGACCGCGGTGAACATCACCTGCGAGGTCGCCTTGGCGGGATCGATGCTGTCGGTCGCGGCACCACCCTCGAGGCCGAGCTTCAGGTTGCCGCCCTTCTTGGGGGTCTGTGCGGAGGCGCTGGTTGCGTAGAGCTGGCTTGCTGCAGCCAGCGTCACGCCCGCTGCCATGGCGCGGCCCATGAATTCGCGGCGGTTCATGCCACCGGTGGTGACCCGGCCGGCGAGGTATTTCGTAATGTCGTTCATTTCCCTGTTCCCTTTTATCCGATGCAGTTTTCTGCGTTCGTAGTCTGCGCTGTCTCGCCGGGTTTCCTCTTCCACAGCGGTTTGCGCATTATTCCGTCGATCGTGGGAAATGGTTCGGTTGCGGCCGACATAACTTCCTTTCTGATGCAGTCCCCGGCTCTTATCGTGCGAGCTCTATGCCTCGGGAAATAGTCTGCTTAGCGATCGAAGGCCCGTTGAGGCGTGATGGAGATTACGGTCGCGTTGCCGCGTGGGTGAGCCTTCGCTACGACATTAAGTGCCTTCGATGCGACACATTTAGCAACCCCCCATGGGTTGCGAAAATTAGGCGCCTTTCGAAAGGGATGCAAATCCTGCTAATCGCGCGCTATCGCATGGAAAAACGTGCCGGTCACCCTTCCCCGGAAACCGCCCGACGGACCTATTTCGTCGCCTCGACCATCTGCAATCATAGCGAGAGGTTGGTCGGTTCCGGCTTCGATCACTCGAGCATAATGGAATTCGTGGCCCCGCACCACGTCGCCTATCTTACCAATGGCACTTTCTCTCATCAGGCGCGCCTGGCGGTAGCCAAGGTTCATCTTACGCTTGGAAAAGCTCGTGGAATGGGAAAGCAGGCCGGTCATGGTGTGGCTGACGCCGTCGGCAGCCTCCAGCCTTTCGCCAAGCACCATGTAACCACCGCATTCGCCGTGAACCGGCTTGGTCTGCGAGAAGGTCTTCAGCCCCGTCTTGAACGTGTCAGCCGCTGCAAGCCGCCCCGCGTGCAGTTCGGGATAACCGCCCGGCAGCCAGCAGACGTCGCAGTCGGCAGGCGGTGCCTCGTCGGCAAGCGGCGAGAAGCGGATGATCTCTGCCCCCATCGCCTGCCATTCCCGCTTGATATGCGGGTAGAGAAAGGTAAAGGCGGCGTCTTCGGCGAGAGCGATCCGCTGTCCCGGCGGAGGCAATGCCTTTTCGGTCGTACCGGATGGGATATCGAACGGACGTGCTGCCTCGAAAATCGCGTCGAGATCCAGCGACTGTTCCATCGCATCGGCCAGCCGATCGATATGCGCGTCCATCTGCGGATGTTCGCTTGCCTGCACGAGGCCGAGATGGCGCTCGGGCAGCGTCAGCGTGGGGTCGCGCAAAATCGTGCCGACAACCGGAAGCCCGATCGCGGAGATGGCGTCGCCCGAGAGTTTTCTGTGGCGCTCGCTTCCGGCCCGGTTGAGCACGCAGGCCGCCATTTTCACGGTCGGATCATAATGCATGAAGCCGCAGGCGACGGCCGCCGCCGTCTGGCTCTGTCCCGACACGTCGAGCACCAGCAGAACCGGCAGGCCGAACAGGCGCGCGAGATCGGACGCGGCACCTGAGCGACCGGGTTCGCCTAGAATGCCGTCGAAAAGACCCATGGCGCTTTCGATCAGAATCAGGTCCGCATCCTCTGCCTGGCCGCGTGCCAGATGCCGCAGAAGATCGGGGGCCATGGCCCAGCTGTCGAGATTGAGCCCGGGCAGGCGGGTTGCCGCTTCGTGGAAACCGGGATCGATATAATCAGGCCCGGTCTTGATGCCACGCACCTTGATGCCCCGCCGCTGGAAGGCACGCAAAAGGCCGATGGTGACGCTGGTCTTGCCGGAGCCCGACCGCGGTGCACCGATGATCAGGGCGCGGGCCGTCATGGTGCAGGTCCCGAAAGGACCGCCTGCATATCGACGATCCGGCCGATCACGATCAGCGCCGGCGCCTGGAAATCCTGGCGCTGCACTTCTGCTTCAACGGTCGCAAGCGTCGCAATCATCGAGCGCTCCAAGGGTGTGGTTGCCGCCATCAGAACCGCGACGGGCGTATCGCCTGCCAATCCGCCCTCCATCAGCAGCCGCGCGATCGTGCCGATCGTGCTCACACCCATATAGACGACGATGGGCTCGCCCGTCTTCGCCAAAGCTTTCCAGTCGAGATCGCCAGGCGTGCCGGCGGCATGTCCGGTTGCAAGCGTGATCGAGCGGCTGATGCCGCGCATCGTCGCCGGAATATTGGCGCAGGCGAGTGCGGCAAGGGCAGAGGTCATGCCGGGCAGAATCCGGAAGGGGATATCGGCCTTCACCAACGCCTCCGCCTCTTCGCCACCGCGACCGAAGATAAACGGGTCTCCGCCCTTAAGACGCAGCACGCGTTTGGCCGATCTGGCGAGTTCGATCAGCCGTGCGGTAATATCGTCCTGCGCCACCGAAGGCTTGCCGCCCCGCTTTCCGACAAAGATCATGTCGTGTGTCTGCGCCAATGCCAGCACGGCGTCGGAGACCAGCGCGTCATGCACGATCACGTCGGCCTTTTGCAGCGCATCGGCGACTTCCAGCGTCAGATAGCGCGGATGACCGGGGCCGGAGCCGGCCAGCCAGACATGGCCGGGCTCGAATTCCGGTGCTTCGACGATGGTTTCGATCAACTCATTCATGGGCATGGAGTGCAAACCTTTTGCCGGCCGGTGAAGGCCGGGCTATAGAAACGACCATGGAAGCCGCCATCGATATTGACAGCAAGACCCTGCGACGTGGCTGGACCACGGGAACCTGCGCTGCGGCGGCCACGAAGGCTGCCTGTCTGGCGCTGATGACAGGCGAATTTCCGGCGCTGGTGGAGGTGACCCTGCCCGGCGGCCAACGGCCGGGTTTTGCGCTGGCCATCGAAGAGGTGGGCGAGGGTTTCGCCAAGGCTGGCATCATCAAGGATGCCGGCGACGACCCAGATGTCACCCATGGCGCGCTGATCATCAGCACGGTGCGGCGCGGCGCGGCGAAAAGCGGCATCACGTTCAGGGCAGGACCTGGCGTCGGTACGGTGACGCGGCCCGGTCTGCCGCTGCCACCCGGCGAACCCTCGATCAACCCGGTGCCACGGCAGATGATTGCGCAGGCGATAACAGAGGTTGCCGGCGAGGGCGCCGATTTCGAGGTGGAGATTTCGGTGCCCGACGGCGAAAAGATCGCCGAGAAGACGCTCAACGGCCGGCTCGGCATTGTCGGCGGAATATCGATCCTCGGCACGACCGGGATCGTCATCCCGTATTCGTGCTCGGCCTGGATCCATTCCATCTGGCGCGGCATCGATGTGGCCCGCGCGGCCGGGCTCGATCACATTTCCGGCGCCACCGGCAATACGTCCGAGAAGGCGGCGCAGGCCTATCATGGCCTCTCCGACGTCGCGCTGATCGACATGGGCGATTTCGTCGGCGGCATGCTGAAATATATCCGCAGCCATCCGGTGCCGAAGGTAACCGTTGCCGGCGGTGTCGCCAAGATGACCAAGCTCGCGCAGGGCATGCTCGACGTGCATTCCAAGCGCGGGCTTGCCGATCTCGAAGCCCTTGCCAAGGTGGCGGAAGACGCTGGCGCCGATGCCGATCTCGTTGCGCGGATCATCGCTGCAAACACTGTCGCGCAGGCGTTCGAGATGGCTGGCGCGCGTGGTCTGAAGCTCGGTGACCGCATTGCCGCGCTTGCCTGGAAGACCGCCGCAAAGTCGCTCGGCGACCCTAAGATCGCGCTGGAGATCCTGGTGTTCGACCGGCACGGGCAGCTTGCCGGACGAACGGAATTCACGCCGTCCGATCATTCCGGGTCCTTAGCCGCAGAGAGCTGATCCCAGCCGGGGCGGAAACGCCGTACATAGTCTGCATTGTATAGCTGGCTCTCGACGAAATCATTCGCTCCCAGTCCTTTGCCGACGAAGATCAGCGCGGTGCGTTCTGCCGGCTCTGCGGCCAGCTTCGCTGCAATATCGGCAAGCGTGCCGGTGATGATGCGCTCCTCCGGCCACGAGGCACGTACGACGATCGCCACCGGGCAGTCTGGACCGTAAATCGGCATCAGCTCCTCGACGATCCTGTCGAGTGCATGGATAGCGAGATGGATAGCAAGCGTTGCACCTGTCGCACCAAAAGCTTTCAGCGTTTCTCCCTCGGGCATTTTCGAGGCGCGGCCGGAGACGCGTGTGAGGACGAGGCTTTGCGCGACCTCGGGAATTGTCAGCTCCCGCCGCAACGCGGCCGCGGCGGCGGCAAACGAGGGAACGCCGGGGGTCAGGGTATAGTCGATGCCGTGCTTTTCCAGCCGGCGGATCTGTTCGGCCACGGCGCTCCAGACCGAAAGATCGCCTGAATGCAGGCGGGCTATATCCTTGCCGGCCTGGTGAGCGGCAACATATTCGGCCTCGATATCGTCAAGCGACAGGGAGCCGGTATCGATTATCCGTGCATCGGCCGGGCAATAGTCCAGCAGTTCCTTCGGCATGATCGAGCCTGCATAGAGGCAGACGGGCGAGCGGCTGAGGATATCGCGGCCACGGACGGTGATGAGATCCGCGGCACCGGGGCCGGCGCCGATGAAGTGGACGGTCATGGATAGTCTTTCGTTTGCGCCAAGGCGCAGGTGGCGCCCTGGGATATCAGCCGGGGCACGATGATTTCGGACCATTCTCCCGCAGCCGCGAGCGCCGCACCCTCGGACAGGCTGGATGACGGCGTCTGGGCCAAGCTGTGGCGGGAAACGGTCTTGGTCCGTGGCTCGGCGTCCAGCAAGGCTTGGTCGCTGACGATGTGGAGGGGAATTCCCAGCGTTTCGGCCAGCTGCAGAATGCCCGGTTCCTGCCGCTTGATCTCTCCGGTGGCGAGTGCCCCAATAGATCCCCTGATGATACCGGCCTCAGTGCAGGCCGCATCGAGCGCGGACAAAAGGTCTGCGCGCGTGGTGCCCTTGCGGCAACCCAAACCGGCGACGATCATGGTTCTGTTCCTTTTGTCCAAGTCCACTGCGTGACCGGCATGGCCGGTTTCCAACCCTGCATCGACCCGACGGGCGAGGCGCGCGAGACGTCCATGCGGATGAGGCTGCCGCCGAGCGTGGCTTTTGCGGTCAGCAGCACCGCTTCCATCTCCAGCGTCACGGCGTTGGCAACGAGCCTGCCGCCGGATTTCAGCGCTGCAGCGGCCGTCTCGAAGACACCAGGTTCGCTGCCGCCGCCGCCGATAAAGATCGCATCCGGTGGGGAGAGGCCATTGAGCGCCGACGGTGCTTCGCCCTCGACCACGACGAGGCCCGGAACCCCGAAGCTTGAGGCGTTGCGCCTGATACGCGCGGCCCGCTCGGGATGCGCTTCTATGGCGATCGCCTTCATTGAGGGATCGGCCAGCATCCATTCGATGCCGATCGAGCCGGATCCGGCGCCGATATCCCAGAGGAGCTCGTCGCGCCGGGGCGAAAGAGCCGACAGCGTCAAGGCGCGGATCTCGCGTTTGGTGATCTGACCGTCATGCTCGAACAGGGCGTCATCGAGGCCGAAGCCCAGCGGCAGAACGCGCGCCGGACCGTTTGCGGCAACGTCGATCGCGACGACGTTCAGCACGTTGATATCCTGCAATGCAAATTCGTCCGCCTGCACCTTGCGAATGCGCTCCGCTTCGCCGCCAAGCGCTTCGAGCACGGTCAGCTGCGATTTCCCGAAGCCGCTCTCCGTCAGGAGCGCCGCCAGTTCCGCAGGCCCCCGTTCATCCGATGTCAGCGCGATCACGCGCCGGCCTGGATGCAGGAGCGGGCGGATGAGATCCAGCGGACGACCATGAAGCGAGACCGTCTCGATCTCCTGCAGCGGCCAGCCGAGACGGGACGCTGCGAGCGAAAATGCGGACGAGGACGGATAGGAGACGAATTCGTCGGCCGGCACATGGCGTGACAGGGTTGCACCCACGCCGAAGCAGAAGGGATCGCCGGAGGCGAGTACGCAGACCCTCTTTCCACGCAGAGCGACGACATCGCGCATCGCTGGATCGAAGGGCGTCGACCATGGCCGTGATTCGCCTGTGATGAGGGATGAGGCGAGCTCCAGATGCCGCTTTCCGCCGAACACAAATGCGGCGGCGGCGATCGCGTCGCGGGCATTGTCGCCGAGACCCTTCACGCCATCCTCGCCGATGCCGACGATGGACAGCCAGCGGCTTTGGTTTAAAGCTCTCACTTCTGATTCAGGAGGCAACTTGACTTACTCCATCCTCATTCTGGGCGGTACGACCGAGGCGAAGGCCTTGGCCGGCCGGTTGGCGACCGATCCGGAATACCAGATCCTTGTTTCGCTTGCAGGCCGCACCAAAGCGCCGGCGGAACAGCCAGTGCCCGTGCGGATCGGCGGGTTCGGCGGTGCTGTCGGCCTCGATGCCTTCATCCGTGAGAAGGGCGTGGATCTGCTGATCGACGCGACGCATCCGTTCGCGGCGCAGATTTCCCGCAATGCGGCCGAGGCCGCGGCGTCCTCGGGTGTGGAGATCCTGGCTTTGCGACGGCCCGCCTGGTTGCGTCAGGACGGAGATCGGTGGCAGGAGGTCGGCAGTATCGAGGCCGCGGTTGCCGCGCTTGATATCGCCCCGCGCAAGGTTTTCCTGACGCTCGGCCGGCAGGAACTTCTGCCTTTCGAAGTGAGAAAACAGCATCGATACCTGGTGCGCAGCGTCGATCCGGTCGATCCGCCGCTGGACCTGCCGGATGTGACCTACATCACTGCCCGTGGGCCGTTTTCCGAGGGTGACGAGATCCGGCTGCTCGAGGAGCACGGCATCGACCTGATCGTCTCGAAAAACAGTGGCGGTCGCGCCAGTGTGGCCAAGATCAGCGCTGCACGGCGCCTCGGAATCGACGTCATCCTGATCGAACGGCCCGAGCTGCCGGATGTGCCGTCTGCCACAAGCGTGGACGTGCTGGTCGACCGGGTGCGTCACTGGACGCTCTCCCGCAGGAAACGCGGCGAATAGACGATCGGTCGGTTGCCGGTTCTTTCGATCAGCTTGGTCTCTGTCGTGCCGACGATCACGCAGGTCGCCATGTCGGCCATGTCGCCCTGAGCTTCCGCCAAGGGCACGATCCGGATCGCCTCGTCAGGCCGGCCGGCGGCGCGGCCGAAGATCACCGGCACCGTGCCCGGCAGGTTGGCGCGCAGGATCTCGAAGGCTTCATCCAGCTGATGCGGCCGCGCCTTGCTGATCGGATTGTAAAAGGCCATGACGAAGCCGGCCGTTGCCGCGGCGACGAGACGCTTTTCGATGATGGCCCAGGGTTTCAGGTTGTTCGACAGCGAAATCGCGCAGAAATCATGGCCGAGAGGTGCTCCAGCCTTTGCCGCAACCGCCAGCATGGCGGTGACGCCTGGCACGATGGAAAGATCGATATCGCGCCATTCTGCCGGACCTTCGTCGATCGCTTCACAGACGGCTGCCGCCATCGCGAAGACGCCGGGATCTCCACCCGAGACGACGCAGACTTTGCCGCCTCTCGCTGCCATGTCGATCGCCGCCTTGGCGCGTGCCAGCTCCTCGCGATTGTCAGAGGCATGGCGGCGCTGGTCCGGTCGCAGGTTCAGCCTGTCGATATAGGGAAAGTAGCCGAAGAAATCGGTTGCCGACGCAACCGCCGACAGTGCTTCCGGGGTGATCTGGTCCGGACTTCCGGGGCCAAGCCCGACGACCGTCAGCGATCCCGTCATTCTGCCGCTCCATGATCGGGCCCCGGACGATTGGTCCATCCGGGAACGAGCACGAGGGAGAAATAGGGCGCCGGGCTTTCGTCGCGGGTTTCCAGCCGCTCCGAGGCGCCGTTGGCCATGGTGCCGCGTTCGACATAGAGCGCGCCTGAAAGCTTGCCGACTGCGGCCAGCGCCCGGCGGATCTTCGGCAGGTTGCGCCCGACCTTCATGATCACGGCGCCATCGGTATCGGAGAGACGCTCGATTAGTTTTTCTTCAGACAGCGTGCCGGGAAGCACGCTCAGGATATCGTCTCCCTGCACCAGTGGCAGGCCCGTCATCGACCAGCAGCCGGACATTGCGGTGACGCCGGCAATCACGTCCACCTCGTAGCGATCCTTCAGCCGGACATGCAGATGCATGTAGGACCCGTAAAACAGCGGGTCTCCTTCGCTCAGAACCGCGACGGTCTTTCCGGCATCGAGGTAAGCTGCGACTTCTTCGGCCGACCGATCGAAGAAATCGTTGATCGGCGTCTTGTAGTCGGCTTCGTCCTTGTGGGTCTCGACCGTGACCGGATAGACGAGCGGCAGCTCGATCGTGCCCGGGCGGATATGCGCGTCGACGATGGTGCGGCCGTTACCGGAGGAGCCCTTCTTGCAGAAGAAAGCCAGCACATCCGCTTCATTGATGGCACGCACGGCCTTCAGCGTCATCAGTTCCGGATCACCCGGCCCGGTGCCGACGCCGATCAGTCTGCCCTTTATACTTTTGGGGTTCAAAGGCCTGTCCTCGCCAGCGCGTTGACGGCGGCCGCCGTCATGGCCGAGCCGCCCATGCGGCCGCGCACCACGGCATAGGGAATGCCATGCGTCGATTCCATCAGGGCTTCCTTGGATTCGGCTGCACCGACGAAGCCGACCGGCATGCCGATGATCGCGGCGGGGCGTGGTGCACCGGCATCCAGCAGTTCCAGCAGGTGAAACAGGGCCGTCGGCGCATTGCCGATGGCGACCACCGAACCTTCCATCGCGTCCCACAGATCCAGTGCCGCTGCCGATCTCGTGTTGCCGATCGTCTTTGCCAGTTCGACCGTGCGGCTGTCGCGCAACGTGCAGATCACCTCGTTGTCGGCCGGAAGCCTTGCCCGGGTTACCCCCTGTGCCACCATGAATGCGTCGCAATAGATGGGCTTGCCGGCCAGCAGCGCATTGCGGGCTGCAGAAACGAAGTCGTCGGAGAAGCGGAAATGTTCGGCCGCCTCGACCAGGCCGCAGGCGTGGATCATGCGGACTGCGACATCCGCCTGCTCTTCCGAAAATGCGGAAAGGTCGGCTTCCTCGCGGATGATCGCAAAGGACTTCAGATAGATCGCATCGCCTTCGTGGATATAGTCGTAACTGGTCATGGTCATCCTGGTATGGCCGCCTGGCAAAGCCGGTCCGGACCGATCCGGGCAAGGCAGGCAGCGGAATTTTCCCCCGAGCGCCGTTCCGATCGAACGAGAGCGGCAAGGCGGCGAAGCGTGGCGTTGGTATCGGCAAAAGCGATGGAAGCAAAGGGTTGGCCGCTCGCTTTCGCAGAGGCAACCAGCGAAACGTGATCCGGCATACCGCACAGCGTCAGTGCCGTTGCCTGCGGATGGGCGCAGCCCTTGGCGCAGCCGCTGACATGCAGCTTGAACGAGCCGTCCAGAAGGTCGGCGCACTCTGAGGCAGCGCGCGTGGCGATCTCATGGGTGGCAATGGTGCCGGAACGGCAGGCCGGGCGTCCGGTACAGGCAGCGATATGGCCGCGCGGATCGGTGGTCGACGTCACGAAACCGGTGTCTGCGGCAAATGCCGTCAATGTGCGGCACGCGGCCTGGCTGCCGAAGAATAGGAGCGAATGATCGAGCGCGGGTTTGACGGTGCGGATGTCCAGGCGGGTGGCCTCGGTGCAGAGCGCGATCAGGTTTCCGGCATGGGTCTGGCCGAAAGCCTGGCCGATGCCGGTCGCGAACGTTTCGTCCGACAGGGGATGCAGCGTGAAGGGGGAGACGGTTGCGGCAGTAAAATCGTTGGCAGGTAGACCTGAAGCGAGGTCACGACCCCGGGCATCGCTGCCCAGCGCGGCGAGCTTTCCGAGAAGCGAGACGGTCGCCTCGAGGGCCTGTGTTTCAGGCAAAACATTGAAAACGCGCGCGGAAGCTTCGGTGCCGCCAAGCAGGATCTTCCAGAGAATTTCGCTATCCGCCTCCACGGCGACCAGCCTTATATCAGCGATCAGCCCGGACAGTGTCAGGCGACCCGTACCATCGACGATGACAGATGTCTTTGGCGCAAGGCCTTGGATGTCGCGGGCACGGTCTCTGATTGCGTCTGCCAGAGGGCGCGGATCGGCAATCTCGGTCGGGTCCTCACCGCCAAGCGGCGGCACTTCGACGGCAAGGCCGTCGCGCAGCGGCAGGTCCAAGGCGCGCACTTCGGCCTCGAGCTGCGGCGCGGAGGCTTCGCTCAAGCCCCGGATCTGCAGGTTGCCGCGGGCGGAAATATCGATCATGCCGTTGCCGTGGCGCATTGCCAGACGGCAGAGATCGGCCAGTTGTTCCGGCGCAAGTGCATCGGTCAGTGGCACGCGCGCAAGCAGGCCGTCGCCGGTCATCATCGGCGCAGACAGGGCAGGGCAGGCGCCGCGTCTCATATCCGGTTCGGCTTGGTCGCGTGCAAATGCCGTCATGCGACCAGCCTTTCGCAGTCGTCTGCCAGCATTTCCAACTCGGCATCCACCGCGTTGCGGCGCGGATGCCAGAGACCGCGATCGAGCGCCGCGCGGAACCGCAGGCCCATGTAGCGGGCGCCTTCGGGGTTCTGGGACAACAGGAAGTCGCGGACTTTTTCGTCACCCAGATAGGCGTCATAGGTCGCATCAATCAGCGATTGCGGAACGGCGTGGGTGGTCTCGGCAAAGCCGATCAGCCGGTCGACGGTTTCGACCAGTTCGGCTGCACCGCGGGGACCGTGGCGCATCTGGCCGGCGATGAAGCGTGGGTTGACGGCACGGGCGCGCACGACCCGGGTCACGGCCTCGGAGATGGAGCGGGCTTTCGGCTTCTGCGGATCGGTCGTATCGAGCGCGATCACATCCGCCTTGCCGCCAAGTGCCGCGACGGCTGCCGAAAAGCCGCCGATGAAGGCAACGTCGGCGGAACCATCGAGAAGATCGCGGCCGGGATCGTCGCCGGTATGGACAAGCAGGTCGGCGCTGCCGATTCGCTCGGCAAACCCGCCGGGAACGTGGACGCCGTCGCCATCAGCGCCGCCGAACGCGTGGCTGGTGGCATCGAGATAGAGACGGCCGAGTTCCTCGCGTTCGCCCCAGCTGCCGTCGGCAAGCTTTTCCTCGATGCCGGAACCGTAGGTGCCGGGGGCCGAACCGAAGATGCGCGGGGGCACGTGGCCGAGCGCTAGCGCGTCTTCTGCCAGCGGATTGTCGCCCGGGGCTTCCTCGCGCGCGGCAATCGCCCGCATGGCGGCATCGAGAAGCGCGATCAGTGCCGGAAACATGTCGCGGAACAGGCCTGAAATCCGAAGGCTCACGTCGATGCGCGGGCGTCCAAGCGTGGCCGGTGCCAAAACCTCGATACCGGTGACACGGCCAGTCGCGGCGTCCTGCACGGGTCTGGCACCCATCAAGGCCAGGACCTGCGCCACTTCCTCGCCGCCGCTTCGAAGCGAAGCGCTGCCCCAGAGGTCGAAGACGAGGCTTTTCGGCCAGTCGCCATGGTCCTGCAGGTATCGGCGCAATATCTCGTCGGCGGCGCGCTTGCCGAGTTCGAAGGCGGTCGGGGTCGGCAGGGTGCGCGGATCGCTGGCGTAGAGATTGCGGCCGGTCGGCATCACGTCGCGGCGTCCACGGGCGGGTGCGCCCGACGGGCCGGGGCGGATATGCCGGCCATCAAGCGCATCGAGCAGCGCCTGCATTTCGGTGCCGGCACTGGTGATCCGCAGCGGATCCTCGTCACCGGCTGCGATTTCACCGAACACGTGCTGGCCGTCCTTGATGGCGAAGTCCTTGAGGTCGCAGAGAAACGCATCGATGCGGCTGAGTGCTGTGTCGGGGTCGTCGTCGCCTGTGATCCCGGCCTCGGATGCCAGTCCGCAGTCGCCGGCGGTCTCGACGATCAGTTTTGCCAGCCGGTCGCGTCGGCGCTTGTCCAGCCCGTCCGCCTGCGCGTATTCGTCGACCAGCAGCTCGAGTTTCGTCTGCTCGTCCGAAAGGCCTGCGCCTGTCAGAACCGGCGGCAGGTGGCCGATGGTAACTGCGGAAATGCGCCGCTTGGCAACCGCCGCCTCGCCGGGATTGGACACGATGAAGGGATAGATGACCGGCAGGCCGCCGGTCACAAGTTCCGGGAAGCAGTCTTTTGACAGCGCCACGGTTTTCCCAGGCAGCCATTCCAGCGTGCCATGGGCGCCGACATGAACGATCGCATGGGCACCCACGGCACTGCGCATCCATTGACCGAAGGCGTTGAGGGCGTGGCGCGGCGGCAGGTCCGGGCTGTGATAGTCAGTGCGCCGGTCGGCATCGCGGCCACGGTCCGGGGCAAGCGCCACCGTGACATTGCCGAACTGCGCGGCGCGGAAACGATAGGCGCCGTCTTCGAGATCCGCGTCCATCGCGGGTTCGCCCCAGGCGGCATCGATGCCAGCTGAAGGGCTGTAGGTTGCAAGCGGAAATTGCGCCGTTCTTTCGGCCAGGAGATCCAGAAGCGCGCGCGGGGTTTGCGGGATATCCGAAATCGAATAGCCGGCTGTCGATAGCGTGCTGAGGATCGTCAGAACGCTTTGCGGCACATCGAGACCGACGGCATAACCGGTGCGGCCCGGCGCACTCGGATAATCCGGCATCAGGATGACGAGCTTCCGCTCGGCCCTCGAAACGGTCTTCATGGCCAGGAAGGCGGCGATCCGGTCTGCGACGTGTTCGATACGGTCCGGTTCGGGCCGGTTGACGAGATCGGCCGTCTTGTCGCCCGCCTTGAACGAGATCGCGCCGGCAAGAATGCGGCCGTCCAGTTCCGGCAGCACCACATGCATGGCGAGATCGGAAGGGTTGAGGCCGCGGCGGCCTTCCATCCAACCGTCGCGCCGTGTCGTTGCGGTCACCAGCTGGAAGACGGGAACCCTTGAGCGGTCGAAGATCGTATCGCCGTTGTCATCGGTCGCACTTGCAAAGGCTGTCGTGGTGAGAATGGCGGCCGGATCGAGCTCTGCGATCGCCTGTTCGACAAAGCCGATGGTTTCCGCATCCTTCAGGCCGCCGACGAACATCGGCATCGGTGCGAACCCGCGGGCGGCCAGTGCCTCATACATCGCGTCGATCGGGGCCGCATCATTGGCAAGCAACGTGGAGCGATAGAACAGAATCGGCAGCCGCTGCGCATCGGGCGGGAAGCCAGCAGTAAGCTCATCGGCGGTCGAGATGCCGTGGCCGGGCTTGTAGAAACCCCGCTTCGGCATCGGCGTCGCGGTCGGCAAGCTTTGCGTATCGTCGTTTGCCAGCGCATCCAGCCGACGCGCCAGACGCTGCATATTGTCCGGCCCGCCTTCGCGGAAGAAGGCAAGAACGTCCGTCAGCGTCGCATCGGGCACTGTCGAGGCAGCGGCCAGGCGGTCGTCGCTGATGCTGCATTCCCCTGGCAGCATCGCGAGCGGGATCTTCTTGCGCTTCGCCAGTCGCGACAGCTGATCGGCGCCATAGGCCCAGCGATCATAGCCGCCGAGAATGCGCACCAGGATAAAGCGCGCGTGGGCGGCGGTCTTTTCGAGCCACAGATCGACGGACATCGGATGGCGCAGGTCGGAGATATTGGTGAGGCAGAGGCTCGCCTTGCCATCGCTCCAACCCGCTGCAATGCCGTTCAGGTCACTGCCGGAAAAAGACAGCACCACCACATCCGCCGGCGACTGGTTAAGGTCGACCGGCTCGATCAGGTCGTCGAGCGACGACGAGGTGGTGGCGAGAATATGCATCCTTTTCCTTCTACAGCCCTCTTATGCTGCCAGCATCTTTTCGATCGCCGCCCGGTCCATCCCCTTTTCACCGATCACGACGAGGCGGCTCTGGCGGGTCTCGCCGGGGCCCCAGGCGCGGTCAAAGTAATGATTCACGCGCGAACCGACCGCCTGGACCTGAAGACGCATAGGCTTGTTGGCAACGTCGACAAAACCCTTGATGCGCAGCACGTTTTCCGCTTCTGCCGTGGCGGAAATGCGGGCAGCGAGTTCGTCCGCATCGGCAACGGCTGGAATATCGATGACGAAACTGTCGAAATCGTCGTGATCGTGATCCAGCTCGTCGTCATGATGGGTCTTGCGGTTTTCAATATCGTCCTCGACGGCAAGGCCGAGACCGATCAGCACGCTCGGATCGACGGCGCCGTTTGCGGCCGGCACGATCTTCACCGCGCGCGGCAGATGCGCCTGGACGCGGCCCTTGGCGGCGGCAAGCGACGCCTGGTCGAGAAGGTCGGTCTTGGTCAGCACGATCATGTCGGCGCAGGCGATCTGGTCCTCGAACACTTCCTCGACCGGGTCGTCGTGATCGATCGAGCTGTCCTCGCTGCGCTGCGCTTCGAGCGCTTCGTGATCGTCGGCCACGCGACCTTGCGCAAGCGCCAGACCGTCCACCACGGCAATGACGGCATCCACCGTCACGCGGGCCTTCACATCCGGCCACTGAAACGCCTGGACGAGCGGCTTCGGCAGGGCAAGGCCGGAGGTTTCTATCAGGATATGATCGACGCGCGGTTCGCGGGCCAGGATCTGGTCGATCGCCGGAACGAAGTCGTCGGCGACGGTGCAGCAGATGCAGCCGTTGGCAAGTTCGATAATGTTGTCGTCAGGGCAGCTTTCGATGCCGCAGCCCTTCAGCACGTCGCCATCGATGCCGACATCGCCGAACTCGTTGACGATGATCGCGAGCCGCTTGCCCTTGAGGTTTTCGATCAGGTGACGGATCAGCGTCGTCTTGCCGGCACCGAGAAACCCGGTGATCACGGTGCAGGGAACGCGGTCGAATGAAACGCTCATGAAGGCATGTCCTCGTGGTGCTGGAATGGTGGAATGCGGGCCGTCATGCCCTTGCCGCGAAGGCACATGGGGCGGCCGCGAAGGGGAAGTAGACCGCGCTCGTCGTCAGCCAGCATCATCGCGCCGACCAAGATATCCTCGACCGTGTCGAGCGACAGATGACCAAAGACATAGGACCAGCCGGAGCGATGGTTGAAGGCAGCACTTGGGCCTTTTTCGCAGTTGGCAAGGCAGGTGACGGGTTTGATGGAGAGCGGTTTGCCGGCGGCCGCCTCGCGAAGTGCCGCCATCAGGCCGATGCCCGGGCGCGCTTCGCTATCGGAAGCCTCGCGACAATTGGTGCAGACGAAAATCGTCACATCCGGCTCGCCGGCAAGGCCGTCTGCGGACGCGTCGCGCTCGTCTTTTCGTTCGTCAATCACCATCGTGTCGCACTACCGCCCAAGCCAATAACATCGGGGTGCACGACAGGAAGGCAAGCCAATCCTGCAGAGTGAAAGAAGCTTTACCGGAGCACCCCGCCCGGAAAGGCACGTTTTCGAACGGCAGGTCTCCTGGCTCGCGGGTCGTCACCATCCGCCTGCCTTCCCGGATTTCTCCCGTGGCCATAGTGGCAGGATGGCTCGCCGCTTACAGTTGCGGGGGCAGCCGCGGCATTGAACCATGGAATCTCAAGATGATCCCGGGCTCGCACCGCATTCTCTCTTAGCCCCTACCGTTGCCGGCAAGGGACCGTATCGCAGTCACCTAAGCCTTGTCGCAGGGCAGTGTCAATGTCGCAAAGGCGATTGCCCGTATGGGGAAACCGTCTATAGTGATCACGTCTTTGGTGCCCGAGAGGGCTCATCGAAGGGAATGCGGTGCGACGACATCTTGGCGTCAAACCCGCGGCTGCCCCCGCAACTGTAAGCGGAAAGTCTCTGCTCAACATGCCACTGGAGACATCCGGGAAGGCGGGTCAGAGGCGTTCGATCCGCGAGCCAGGAGACCTGCCGGAGACGATAGGCACAGTGAAAGTCCTCGGGTGGAGGGCAGAAAGACGACGTCCATGGTTACGAACTCTGCTGCCGGTGCAGCCAGCGTTTCCGCATCGAAAATCATTCCTCTTGGCATGACGGCCATACTCGGCCTGTTCATCGTCGGCTTTGTCGGCTTTTCGCATATCGAGGCCGTGCACAACGCAGCCCACGATACGCGCCACTCGCTGGCCTTTCCCTGCCACTAAGAGGAATTTCCCCAATGTCGCTGTTTCGTAACATCGTCCTCACGGCGGTGATCGCCGGGCTTTTGTCCGGGCTCCTGATGACCGTGATGCAAAGCTTTTCGGTCGTGCCGCTTATCATCGCGGCAGAGACCTATGAACACGCCGGCAGCGCCGCCGGGCATAGCCATGCTGCTGCTCCGGCGGCAGGCACTGCAGCCCCTGCCTCCACTGAGCATCAACATGCCGAAGAGGCATGGGCGCCGGCCGACGGGCTCGAGCGCTTTGCCTACACGGCTGCCGCCAATGCACTGTCGGCCATCGGTTTTGCGCTGGTTGCCATCGCCATTGCCGAAGCACTCGGCGGGTTTGGCGGATGGCGCGGCGGGTTGATGTTCGGCATTGCCGGCTTCCTCACCGTCAGCCTTGCACCCGGCCTCGGCCTGCCGCCGGAACTCCCGGGCATGCCCGTCGCCGAACTCGGACCGCGGCAGCTCTGGTGGATCGCGACGGCAGTCTGCACCGCCCTGGCCCTCGGGCTGCTTGCCTATACCCGTTCCGCCCTTCTTGCGGCTCTGGCGGTCGTCCTGCTGGTTGCTCCGCACATCATCGGTGCACCGTTGCCGCCGACCCATGACACCGCGGTGCCGATCGAACTGCATGCGCGGTTCGTCAATGCCGTCTACGCGACGAACCTCGTCTTCTGGGCCGTTCTCGGAGCGCTTTCCGGCGTCATTCGCGAGCGTTTTCGTGCTGGTGAGGAAATTTCGACCACGTCCAAGGAGCTTGCAGTCCGTTGAAGGAAATCGATCAGACCACCGAGCAGCGCCACCGCGCCAAGATGGAAAACCGCAAGGCGGTTCAGGATGCCGAAGTCGCGGAGAAGACCGTCGAGAAGGGGCTCCTCATGGTTCATACCGGCTCCGGCAAGGGCAAGTCTACGGCGGCCTTCGGGCTGGCCTTGCGGACGCTCGGCCACAACCGCCGCGTCGGCATCGTGCAGTTCATCAAGGGCGCATGGTCAACCGGCGAGCAGCCGGCGCTTGCTGTGTTCGGTGACCGCATTGCCTGGCACACGATGGGCGAGGGCTTTACCTGGGAAACTCAGGATCTCAAACGCGACATCGCCGCTGCCGAGAAGGCCTGGGGCATGGCACTCGAACTGATGGCGGATGAAACGATCGGCCTCGTCATTCTCGACGAACTCAATATCGCGTTGCGTTACGATTATCTCGATCTCGAAACGGTCGTTGCCCAGTTACAGGCGCGCCCGGCGGATCTGCACGTGGTCGTCACCGGCCGTAATGCAAAACCGGCTCTGATCGAGGCGGCGGATCTGGTGACCGAGATGACGCTCGTCAAGCATCACTTCAAGGCCGGCGTCAAAGCCCAGGCCGGCATCGAGTTCTGACGGGTGGTGGCGCGCGCTCTCATGTTTCAGGGGACAGGCTCGGATGTGGGCAAGTCGCTGGTCGTTGCCGGGCTTGCCCGCGTCTTCACGCTGCGGGGCTTGAGTGTCCTGCCCTTCAAGCCGCAGAACATGTCCAACAATGCTGCGGTCACTGCCGATGGCGGCGAGATCGGCCGGGCGCAAGCCCTGCAGGCGAGGGCGGCCAGCGTGCCGCTCAGCGTCCATATGAACCCGGTTCTGTTGAAGCCCCAAAGCGAAGTCGGCGCCCAGGTGGTGGTGCAGGGCAGGGTCGAGGGCAATGCCAAGGCGGCCGAATACCAGCTTCTGAAGCCGAGACTGCTTTCGCGGGTGCTTGAAAGCTTCGAGATCCTCAAAGCCCGGGCAGACCTCGTCCTCGTCGAGGGGGCCGGCAGCGCGTCCGAAATCAACCTTCGCCAGAACGACATTGCCAATATGGGTTTTGCCCGCGCTGCCGATGTCCCGGTGGTTCTGATCGGCGATATCGACCGGGGCGGCGTGATTGCGAGCCTCGCCGGCACCAAACTCGTCATCGATGCTGAGGATGCTGACATGATCCACGGCTTTATCGTCAACCGTTTTCGCGGCGATCCCGCCTTGTTTGCCGAGGGCATGCGGATGATCGGTTCGTTTACCGGCTGGCAATCGATCGGACTGTTGCCGCATTTCGCCGATGCAGCACTTCTGCCGGCAGAAGATGCGCTCGGCCTTACCCAGTCGTTTGCGCGCAAGCCCGACGCGAAACTGCGCATCGCAGTGCCGATCCTGCCGCATATTTCCAATTTCGACGATCTCGATCCGCTGGAAGCGGAGCCGGATGTCGAACTCATCCGTGTCAGGCGCGGCGAGGCTATCCCTGGAGACTGCGATCTCGTGCTGCTGGTCGGCTCGAAGGCGACGATCACCGATCTGGCGGCGCTCCGGGAAGCGGGCTTCGATACCGATATCGCAGCTCATTACAGGCGCGGCGGGCGGGTGCTCGGCCTCTGCGGCGGGTATCAGATGCTCGGCAGACGGATATCGGATCCAGAGGGATCGGAAGGTCCTCCCGGTTCGGCGGAGGGGCTGGGGCTTCTCGATGTCGAAACCGTTCTGTCGGCGTCGAAGCGGCTGGAGGCGGTAACAGGCGTCAGCGCAGACGGAATATCCTTCGCCGGCTACGAAATGCATACGGGTCATACCACTGGCTTCGACTGTTCACGTCCGTTTTCGAGCATTGGCGGCAATCCGGAAGGTGCGTCGTCTCGGGATGGCAGGGTGGTCGGCACCTATGTGCACGGATTGTTTTGCGACGACCGGCAGCGTTCAGCCTGGCTGTCGCGTCTCGGCGGCACAGTGTCGGGCTTGAATTACGAGGCGAATGTCGATGCCATTCTCGATCGCCTTGCCGCGCATATGGAGCAGCATCTCGATATCGACGGACTGCTCAAAATTGCCAGATGAGCAGCGCCAGGATGCCGAACAGGCTGATCAGCAGCGCATCCGCCACGCGCGCGAGCTTGAGGGCGCGGGTGATGTCGTCGAAATTCAGATTGGTCCGGTTGCCATCGCCCATGTAGCGGGCTTCGATCATCTGGCCGCCATAACTTCGGGGACCAGCGAGCGCGATGCCAAGCGCACCCGCCATCGCCGCTTCCGGCCAGCCGGCGTTCGGCGAACGATGGTGTTTCGCGTCACGGCGGATTGCACGCATGGCATCGCGGGGCGAGGCGTCCTTGACGAAGACAGCGGCCACGACGAACAGCGCGGCCGTCAGTCGCGAGGCCGGCAGATTGATCAGGTCATCGAACCGGGCCGCGGCCCAGCCGAACGCTTCATGACGCGGCGACCGATGGCCGATCATGCTGTCTGCGGTATTGGCAGCCTTGTAGGCCGCGCCGCCCGAGAGGCCGCCGATGCCGAGCCAGAAGGCAGGGGCGACGACGCCATCGGAAAAATTCTCGGCCAGGCTTTCGATCGCCGCGCGGCAAACCGCGGCGTCATCGAGCTTTTCCGGATCGCGGCCGACAATCATCGAGACGGCCTTGCGTCCGGCGTCGAGCCCGTTGTAGCGCAACGCGGTTGCCACGGCTTCAACATGGGTCTCGAGGCTTTTCTGGGCCGGCAAGCTGGCTGCGGCAAGCACGAGAAGGATCGGTCCGAAGGGCAAAAGCATGAGAACGGCGGCAATCGCCAGCGCGGCGGCGACGGTGCAGCCGATGAGGACAATGAGCGCGAGGATGCCCATGCGTTTGCGGCTGGCGAAATCCTCGCCCTCGCGGTTCCATCGACTGTCGAGTGCCGATATCAGCCGGCCGATCCAGGTGACGGGATGGCCGACGCGTTTGAACAGCCAGTCCGGATAGCCGAAGATGCGCTCGGTGATCAGGGCGAAGAATGCGAGAAGGAACATGACGTTGGCGATCTCTGAGTTGGGCAGTCCGATACAGCATGGCGGCAACCTCGCCATGGCGCGTGCGCTGTTTCCTTGGGCACCCGAGCCGTGGATCGATCTATCGACCGGCATCAACCCGCATTCCTATCCGCATACGCCGATCCCCGGCAATGTTTTTGCACGTCTGCCGGAGCCTTCTTCGCTCGAGAGGTTGAAGACGGTTGCAGCTGAGGCGTACCAGGCACCATCACCATCTCATATCGCGGCTGGGCCGGGAACGCAGATCCTGCTGCCGATCATCGCCGGCCTTGTCGGAGGGGACGGAAAGGCAGCGATCCTATCGCCCACCTATGCGGAACATGCGCGTGCCGCGACGATGGCAGGCTTTGAGGTTCTGGAGACGGATGATCTCGACCACCTCTCGACCGCCAGTCTCGCCGTCATCGTCAACCCGAACAATCCGACCGGCCGGATCGTGTCGATGGATGACATTCTGGCGCTGGCCGAAATCATGCGCGCGAAGGGCGGGCTGCTCGTCGTCGATGAGGCCTTCATGGATGTGTCGGAAGCGCAGAGCGTTGTCGGCGCTGTCGGCGAGGGCGGGCTGATCGTGTTGCGCTCCTTCGGCAAGTTCTATGGCATGGCCGGCCTGCGGCTGGGCTTTGCGATCGGCCATCCCGATATCACCGTGAAGATCGAGGAGAGGCTCGGGCCTTGGGCGGTCTCCGGTCCGGCTTTGCATGTGGCATCCGAAGCGCTGGCCGATGCCGATTGGCAGGCCGCTATGCGAACCAGGCTCGGCGCAGATGCTGGGAGGCTGGACGCAGCTCTGTCCGCTGCCGGCATTCCGGTCTTCGGCGGCACGTCATTGTTTCGTTTTATACGTGACAGGCGTGCTCAAGGTCTCTTCCAGCATCTCGGCGAACACGGGATCATCACTCGCCGCTTTAGCGAGCGTCCGGACGATCTACGGCTGGGGATGCCTGAAGAGAAGGACTGGTCTCGGCTGGAAGCGGCACTCGGAGGCTTCTAGCCGCCGAACCGGTCGCTCCAGGCGGGTTGGGCGCTGGCGTTTGGCAGCGCGGTCGCCTCGAAGACGCCACGTGCCACGGCTCTTGCTGTGACCAGGGTTGCGAGATGGCAGAGTTCGGCGAAGGCCCCCATGTCTTCCATCGGGATTTTTCCGGTGGCTGCTGAAAAGATCGTGTCGCCATCTCCCGGCAGATGTGCTGGCAAGACGGCGCGTGCCAGTCCGTCATGCGCCATGATCGACAGCCTGTGCGCCTGCGCCTTGGTCAGAACCGCATCAGTGACGACCACGCCGATCGTCGTCGCCTTCAACGTCACGCCCTTCATCCGCAGGGCCGTGTGGTCGTCTGTGAATGTCGAGGGAAGGCCGAGGCCACCGAACTCGTCATCCTGCTCGAACGGTGCCGACCAGAAGTGCTTGGTATCACCGACTGTTGCGGCACCCATCGCATTGACGGCCATGAGGACGGCAATCGTGTGCCCCGACGACGTCTTCGCGCTTGCCGAACCGATTCCGCCCTTGACGGTCGCGGTCGTGGCGCCGGTTCCGGCCCCGACCGTGCCGAGAGCGAATGCGCCTTTCTGCGCGGCACAGAAGGCGTCGTAGCCCATGTCGCGATAGGGCGAATGGAGGCCCCAGTCTTTGTTGCCGCCGTTCAGAAGATCCATCAGGATCGCCTGCGGCACGATCGGTACCTTGGCAGACCCGACGGGGAAACCGCGGCCGATCTGGCGCAGGCCCGCCTGCACCCCGCCGGCTGCATCCAGCCCGAAGGCCGAGCCGCCCGAGAGAACGAAGGCATCGACTGTCTGCACCGTCATGGACGGGTCGAGAAGGGCTGTCTCGCGCCCGCCCGGTGCACCTCCGAGAACCGAGCCGGAAGCGACTGCCGGCTCGTCGAAGATGATTGCGGTGACGCCTGAGCCAAGCTGCAGATCGGTCGCGTGGCCGACGGCCACGCCTTCGATATCGGTGAGAAGGTTCAATGGCGCCACCATGCGAGTATCAGTCGATATCGAACTTGACGCCCTGCGCGAGCGGCAGGGTACGGCCATAGTTCACGGTGTTGGTGGCGCGGCGCATATAGGCGCGCCATGCATCGGAGCCTGATTCGCGGCCGCCGCCGGTTTCTTTTTCGCCGCCGAAAGCGCCACCGATTTCAGCGCCCGAAGGACCGATATTCACGTTGGCAATGCCGCAATCGGAACCGCGCGCCGATACGAAGGCTTCGGCTTCGCGGATGTCGTTGGTGAAGATCGACGAGGAGAGGCCCTGCGGCACGTCGTTGTGCAGCGCAATCGCTTCGTCGAAGTCCTGATAGCGAATGACGTAGAGGATTGGCGCGAAGGTTTCGTCTCTGACCGGGCCGGTCTGATCAGGCATTTCGACGATCGCCGGACGCACGTAGTAGGCATCAGCCGCTTCGGCATCCAGCACGCGTTCGCCGCCAACGACCGTACCGCCGGCGGCCTTGGCTGCCTCAAGTGCCGCCTGCATCTTGTCGAAGGCTGCCTGGTCGATCAGCGGGCCCACGAGATTGCCGTCCTGCAGCGGGGAGCCGATGGTGACCGACTGGTAGGCCTTGGCAAGCCGCGGCACGAGCGCATCATAGACGCTGTCATGGACGAAGAGGCGGCGGAGCGTCGTGCAGCGCTGTCCGGCTGTGCCCATGGCGGAGAAGGCGACGCCGCGCAGGGTCAGATCGAGATCGGCCGTCTGGGTGACGATCGCGGCATTGTTGCCGCCGAGTTCGAGAATGGAGCGGGCAAAGCGCTTGGCCAGCCGCGGACCGACTTCGCGGCCCATGCGGGTGGAGCCGGTCGCAGAGACGAGCGGCACCTTGTCGTGGTCAACGAGGATTTCGCCGATGTCGCGGCCGCCGATCAGCAGGGTCGAGAGGTTTTGTGGGGCTTTTCCACCGTCGGCGACATAGCGCGACAGTGCCTTTTCGAAGATCGCCTGGGTGGCGAGTGCGGTCAGCGGGGTCTTTTCCGAAGGCTTCCAGATGGTGGAATTGCCGCAGACGAGGGCAAGCGCTGCATTCCACGACCAGACGGCGACGGGAAAGTTGAAGGCGGAGATGATGCCGACGGGACCAAGTGGATGCCAGGTTTCCATCATCCGGTGCTCGGAACGCTCGGTTGCGATCGTCAGGCCGTAGAGCTGGCGCGACAGGCCGACTGCGAAATCGCAGATGTCGATCATTTCCTGGACTTCGCCAAGACCTTCGGATGTGACCTTGCCGACTTCGATCGACACGAGGCGACCGAGGGAAGTCTTGGCGGCACGCAGTTCCTCGCCCAGGAGACGGATCAGTTCGCCACGCTTGGGCGCCGGCACGAGGCGCCATTCGAGGAAGGCCTGGTGCGCTGCGTCGATCGCCTTCGTGGCATCGTCTGCGCTCACTTCCGGCAGCTTGCCGATTTCCATGCCCGTGATCGGCGAGCGGACGGTGAGCGTCCCGCCCTTGTACTGGTCGGCTGTGACGCCGAGATCAGCAAAGATCTTGTCCACTTCGGCGACGAGGTCGAGTTTGGCGAGCGTCATGTCGGTCTCCGGATATCGAAATTTGGGGTCAATCTACAAATCGGGGCCGGTTTGACAACAGGTTCGCCGATATTCGTTCAGGGTCAGAAGCGTTCGCCCGTGAAATGAGCGATCTGGGCGCCGGCCTCGTAATAGGCTTCCTTGACGGTGCGAAAGCCTGGTTCGGTGACGCTGGTCAGCGGCAGCGGCAGGTCTTCCTCGGTGATTTCTCCGAGGATATGGCGGGCAAGAACCTTGCCGAAATTGGTGCCCGGCGAGATGCCGCGACCGTTATAGCCGGAAAATCCGATGACGTTGCGGCCGAATTTGTGGAAGCGCGGGAGGGCGTTGTCGGTCATGCCGATCTTGCCGTACCATTCGGCCTCGAATTCCACGTCGCCGAGCTGCGGGAAAAGCCGCTTCAGCGACCGCCGTGCCCAGGATTTGTGGATGTCGCGGCCCGTTCCCCGCAATGCGCCGACGGAACCGAAGACGAGGCGGCCGGCTTGGTCCATCCGGAAGGAGGACAGGACTTCCTTCGTATCCCAGCAGCCTTCGGAATTCGGCAGCACCGATCCGCGCAGGTTGGCGGATAGCGGCTTTGTTGCCAGGTTGAAATAGGGCAGGTGCACCTGTTCGCGCCGTATCTGCGCCCATGGGCCGGTGCTGTAGGCGTCGGTCGATACGATGATCCAGTCGGCGTGAACTTCGCCGTCAGCAGTCTTGACGATCTTCCTGCCATCGGTTTCGGACGTTTCGATGACGGCGCTGCCCGTGTGGATTTTCGCCCCGGCCTTGATCGCCGCATGGGCGAGGCCGCGGGCATAGGCGAGCGGCTGAAGCGTGCCGGCGCGCATGTCGAGGAGCGCGCCCGAATAGGCGTTTGTGCCGATCCGGCGTTCGGTCTCTGCCGCATCCAGCATGGTGACCGGGGCACCGCGCTTCTGCCATTGGCGCGCGCGTTCCTCCAGTTCCCGCAGTCCCTTGTCACCGACAGCGCAGTGAAGCGTGCCATTGGTTTCGAGCTCGCAGGCGATGTCATGCTTCTCGATCAGTTCTCGCACCAGATAAGGGCCGTTGCCGAGCAGGTCGAGCGCCCGCTCGCCGTAGAGATCGCCGAGTTCCTTCGGAAAATCGTCCGGCATCACCCACATGCCGGCATTGATCAGCCCGACATTGCGGCCGGCACCGCCGAAGCCGATCTCGGCGGCTTCCAACAATACGACGTCGACGCCGCGTTCCGCCAGATGCAGCGCCGCGGAGAGGCCGGTATAGCCGCCACCGACGATCACCACGTCCGACGACGTTGATCCTCTCAGAGGAAAAGTGGAAGGAGCCGCAGGAGCGGTTCTTTCCCAGAGGCCGTGGGAGCGCTGGTCGTCGAGCATCGAAAGTTCCCGAACTTTATGTTTTGCAGACTTTACAGAACCGGTTTCCCGATGAATATCGACATAATCTCAACAGGTCATTCGCGGGAGGAATGACAATGCTCCCGCCAAGACGGTTTCTTCCATCGTTTTCGCTTCTTGCCGCCTTCGAGGCGGCGGCTCGCAGTGGCAGCGTCACTGCGGCCGCGAACGAACTCGGCCTGACGCAGAGCGCCGTCAGCCGCCAGATCTCCGCGCTGGAAAAGCAGCTGGGCGTGGCGCTGTTCCTGCGCGAGCGGCAAACGATCCGGCTGACGCTCGCCGGTGATGCCTATGCCCGCGAGGTGCGTGAAGCGCTGCGGCGGATTTCCAATGCCTCGCTCAACCTTCGGGCCAATCCGTCCGGCGGTACGCTCAATCTCGGCATCCTGCCGTTTTTCGGCACGCGCTGGCTAACTCCAAGGATCGGCCGTTTTCTCGATCTCCATCCCGGCGTCGTCGTCAACCTGACAACGCGGCTGGAGCCGTTCGACTTCCGGTTCGATACGCTGGATGCGGCGATCCATTTCGGCTCGGCGCGCTGGCCGGGTGCAGCGCTTACCTTTCTGATGGACGAGGATGTGATCCCGGCCTGCAGCCCGGATTTCCTAAGGAAGCATGGCATCCAGGCGTCTGGGGATCTGGTGCATGCGCCGCTCCTTCACCTCAACAGCCGGCCGGATGCCTGGGAGACGTGGTTCCGCAAGGCAGCAACCGAGTTCGACGCACTGCATGGCATGCTGTTTGATCAGTTCGCGACCATGGTCGAGGCGGCCGTGGCAGGCCTCGGCACGGCGCTGCTGCCGCGCTTCCTGATTGAGCGCGAACTGCAACAGGGGCTGCTGGTGGAGGCGGTTGCCAAGGGATCGATGGGGACGGGCCAGTATTATCTCGCCTATCCACCCGACCGCGCAACCTACCCGCCGCTTGCCGTATTTCGTGATTGGATCTCGCGCGGGATAGAAGCGGATCGTGTGCGATCACTTGCGATCGCGGGCGCTATCGGCCAATAGTCCCTGAGGCTTATTGTGATTGACCGACCGACGGGAAGACCCTGATGAAACCGATATTCGTCCAGCTTCGCTGCAAGCCCGGCAAGACCTATGAGGTCGCCGATGCGATCTACAAGACCGAGCTGGCTTCCGAACTCTATTCCACCAGCGGTGACTGGGACCTGCTTCTGAAGGTATATATCAGCGGCGACGATGAAATCGGCCGCTTCGTCAACGAGAAGATCGCCTCCATTCCGGGTATCGAGCGGTCGCTGACGACGATGACATTCACGGCGTTCTGAGCGTTAAAACCTCGCATAAAAAAGCCGCCTCAAGGGCGGCTTTTCTGTCTCGGTCATCAGGATTGATCAGGCAAGCGCCGTCGGCGCCTGGTTGCGTGCACGCACCAGATCGCGAATGGCAACCTTCACTTCGTCGGGCGAATTGAAGCGCTGCTCATCGAGATCGATGACGTGGAACTTCACGGCAATGAATTTCAACCGGTCTTGATCCGGGATAACGATACCGACGGGCTCGCCGCCGAATTCTATGACTTGCTTCTGCATGGCATGCTCCCGCGTTTGCTGCCTAAAGCGCAGCACTGGCGAATGGATTTTCAGGAACGAAAGAACTGAAAGGTCTACATTCGACAGCACGGAAGGGAGCTACGCTCCGTGCCTAGCATCTTATACGCGAACCGACCGCAGGCGGCGACGTAAGCAGGTTTAATCATGTCACTCTCCCTCATGGCGTTGCGTAAAATGCCGACGGGAAACGTCCGTCGATCGAAAGTGGACTTTAGGTGACTCGCAGAATGCGATCAACGAAAATCCTTTTAAAGGAAATATTTTTCTGTCTGATGACAGTATCGCGGCGGAAATGTGAAATTTCATTCGCGATGGCCTGTCCTTCGACAAGCCAGGAAATAGGTGCGGGCCTCGTCTGCGACAAGATGAGGCCCGCTAAAGTTATTGTGACAGGTTGTTATCCGGCGCTGCGCCGACTGTCGGTAAACCGACAGTCGGATCAAAGCATTAGATGACTCGGATGGATTACCCCATACGCTCGGAGGCGTAGGAGCCGGGGCTCGGCGGGAAGACCACCGTGCGATTGCCGTTGATGAAGGTGCGGTGGTGAATATGCGCGTGGATCGCGCGGGCCAGAACCTGGCTTTCCACGTCGCGGCCAAGCGAAACGTAATCGTCGGGCGATTGGGCGTGGGTGATACGTACCGTGTCCTGCTCGATGATCGGGCCTTCGTCGAGATCGGCAGTGACGTAGTGGGCGGTCGCACCGATCAGCTTCACGCCGCGCTGATAGGCCTGCTTGTAGGGGTTTGCACCTTTGAAGCTGGGCAGGAAGGAGTGGTGGATGTTGATGATCTTGCCCGACATTTTCTGGCACAGCTGATCCGACAGGACCTGCATGTACCGGGCGAGCACCACCAGTTCGGCACCGCTTGCCTCGACGACATCAAGCAACTGGGCCTCGGCCTGCGGCTTGTTTTCCTTCGTCACCTTGATGTGGTGGAAGGGGATATCGTTGTTGACGACCTGCTTCTGGTATTCGAAGTGGTTGGAAACGACGCCGACGATATCGATCGGCAGCGCGCCGATCTTCCAGCGGTAGAGAAGATCGTTCAGGCAATGGCCAAAGCGCGACACCATCAGAAGCACCTTCATGCGCTCCTCGGTATCGAAGATGTCCCATTCCATCTCGAATTTTTCGGCGATCGGCTTGAGGCCTTCGGCAATTGCCGGGCGACCGACGCCTTCTTCCGAGATGAATGAGACCCGCATGAAGAACCGTCCGGTATCCAGATCGTCGAACTGCGAGCTGTCGATGATGTTGCAGCCCTGTTCCGCCAGAAAGCCGGAAAGCGCAGCAACAATGCCGCGCGTGGAACGGCAGGTGACGGTCAGTACATAGCTTTTCATCGATAACCCCTTGGTCTGCACTTGGCGGAGATCCTTGTAGACATAACCACGCCGGCGGACCATATCCGAAGGCGCAGGAAAGAACAGAAATACGGAGGCGTTTTTCCGTTCCGGCTCAAAGCAATGGAACGTTCCACCCTTACAAACGGCAGCTTAGGCAAGGACGTCAAAAATTCCGGTCCTTTTGCGCCTTTCACGCGTTGATCACCGTCGCGGTGCTTGGTCCGCCGCGCATTTGTCATTCAATATTTTCGAATATTTATTTCGTCGGATTTTGTAAGATACGGGAGGAATGCTGGTGGCTAGATATGCGGGGCGGTTTCAGGGTAAGGCCTGGTTGGGTAGAAACCTCAGAAGCATTGCCTTGAGGGGAATCGCCTTGATCGGTGCGGCCAGTCTCGCGACGCAGCCGGTTTCCGCTGCCACGACCTGTATGCGGGGCATCAATCTCGCCGGTGCCGAATTCGGTAAGGTTGGCGATGCCTACGGTAAAGGCTACACTTACCCTTCCGCCGAAACGATCCGCTATTTTGCAAGCAAGGGCTTCACAGCCGTTCGGCTGCCATTTCTATGGGAAAGGCTGCAGCCCAAGCTCTATGCGTCGTTCGATCGGGCTGAGGCCAAGCGGCTTGCGGCTACTGTCGAGCTTGTACGCAAAGCCGGGATGGTCGTTATTCTCGATCCGCACAACTACGCGCGCTACAAGGGTGATCTGATCGGGACGGACAACGTTCCGCAAAGCGCGTTCGCCGACTTTTGGCGCAGGCTTTCGGTACGGTTTGGCACAGAGGCAGACATTGCGTTCGGTCTGATGAACGAACCGCATGGTATTGCAGCCGAAGACTGGGTGTCCGCCGCCAACGGTGCGATCGCAGCCATCCGGCAGGCCGGGTCCGCCAGTCTGATCCTTGTTCCCGGCACGGCCTGGACCGGCGCCCATAGCTGGTCTGCCGGGGATTACGGCACCACCAACGCTGCCGCGATGTCGGCGATCGTCGACCCGCAGAACAATTACGTTTTCGAGGTGCACCAGTATCTTGACCAGGATTTCTCCGGCAAGAATGACGAATGCTCGCGTGCCGCCGATGCGGTCAAGGCGCTCTCCGACGTCGGCACCTGGTTGAAGCAGAACAACCGGCGTGGACTGCTGGGTGAGTTTGCCGTTCCGCGCCAGCCGGAATGCCAGTCGGCATTGGTCGATATGGTCAAGGTCGTCGAGAGCAACCCGGATGCGTGGCTGGGCTGGGCCTATTGGGCAGCCGGTGACTGGTGGCCGGAAGACGAGATCCTCAACATCCAGCCGGTTCGCACGGTCGACAAGCCGCAGATGGCAACGCTTCTGAAAGCGATGTCGGAAAATGCTTCCTGCGGGCGGTAAGCCGTCAATATTTCACGTGAATCACCGAACGTGGAATCAATTCACGTCGGTGGATAGGTGTGTTCGTTGCCGCGAAAATCGCGGACGGAGTAGCAGCCGCCTTCAGGGCGCGCAGCGCTTTCGCCGATGACCGCCTTGCCATGGCCGCCTGGAATATCGAGCACGTAAGTCGGCTGGCAAAGTCCGGAAATGGTGCCGCGCAGAGCCGAAACGATTCGCTGGCCCTCGGCGATATCGAGCCGGAAATGGCCTGTGCCTGGCGCCAGGTCCGGATGGTGCAGGTAATAGGGTTTGATGCGCGTTTCGACGAAAGCCTTCATCAGGTCGCCGAGCACTTTCGGGTCGTCGTTGATGCCTTTGAGCAGGACCGTCTGGCTGACCATCGCAAAGCCGGCTTCAATCAGCCTTGCGCAGGCAGCCCGCGCGTCCTCAGTCATTTCGCGGGGATGGTTGGCGTGGAGCGCCACATAGATTGTCTTGCCGCTTTCCTTCAGCGCCGCAATCATCGGCGCATCCACCCGCTCGGGCTCGACCGCCGGCACGCGCGTATGAAAGCGCACGATTTTGACATGCTCGATTTCAGCCAATCCAACCATGATCACGGAAAGCCGGCGCGGAGACAGGACAAGCGGATCGCCGCCGGTCAGAATGACTTCCCAAATTTCCTCATGAGTGCGGATGTAGTCGAGCGCGGCCGTTAGTTCGTCCGGCGAAAGCGTTCCATCGCCCTGCGGGCCAACCATTTCACGGCGAAAGCAGAAACGGCAATAAACAGGACAGATGTGCACGGCCTTCAGAAGGACGCGGTCCGGGTAGCGGTGGACGATGCCTTTGACCGGACTATGCGCCGCGTCGCCGATCGGATCGGCCCGTTCGTCCGGTGTGCTGATAAGCTCTGCTGCGTCGGGCACGAATTGTCGCGCAATCGGATCGGCGTCATCGGTCGGGTCGATCAGCGAGAGGACCGTCGGCGTCAGCGCGATCGCGTAACTGCCGGCGACGGCACGGATGCCGTCGAGACGGTCTTGCGCAATCAGACCTGCATCGGCCAGTTCCTCGGGCGTTTTCAAGGTACGCGCAACGCTCACGGCAAAACCTCGGCGACGGGCGCCCACAGGACCTGGTCGATACGGGTCGCGCCGGTTGCGAGCATGGCCAGGCGATCAAAGCCCAGCGCTGCGCCGCTTGCCTGCGGCATGATCGAAAGGGCTGACAGAAAATCCTCATCGATCGGATAGGTCTCGCCGTAGATGCGCGCTTTCTCCGCCATGTCGTGCTCGAACCGGCGGCGCTGTTCGGCCGCATCGGTGAGTTCGCCGAAAGCGTTCGCCAGTTCCACGCCGCATGCGTAGAGCTCGAAGCGTTCGGCAACGCGGGGATCGCGGGCCGAGGGTCGGGCGAGGGCTGCTTCCGAGATGGGATACTCGCAGAGGATCGTCGCCCGGCCCTGACCGAGATGCGGTTCGATCTTTTCGACCAAGACCTTGCTGAACAGATCCGCCCAGGTATCGTCCTTTGAAACCCGGAGGCCGGTGCGGGTGAGTTCGGACGCGAGAGCGTCGCGATCGGTCGCGCCATCGGTTTGCACGGAGGAAAGCAGATCGATCCCGGCGTATCGAAGGAAGGCTTCCGCCAGCGTCACGATTTCGGGGTCGGCAAAGGGGTCGGTTTCCATGCCGCGAAACGCGAACCGCTTCGTCCCCGTGGTCTCGGCGGCGAGTTTCAGCATGTCGGCGCAATCGGCCATCAGTTGCTCGTAGTTTTCGCCAACCCGGTACCATTCCAGCATGGTGAATTCCGGGTGGTGCAAGGGGCCGCGCTCCCGGTTGCGATAGACATGCGCGAAGGTGAAGATGCGCTTCTCGCCGGCTGCAAGCAGCTTCTTTGCGGCAAATTCCGGCGAGGTGTGCAGGTAAAGCGGCGCTGCGCGGCCGTCGATCGTCAGCGCTTGCGTCGCGAAGGCATGAAGGTGGGTTTCGTTGCCGGGCGATACCTGCAAGGTCGCAGTGTCGACCTCGATGAAATCCGCCTTGCCGAAGAAACCCCGCAGCGCTGTCTGAAGCCCGTTGCGGCCCATCAGGAAAGGCCGCCGGTCAGCGTGGTTTTCCGGTGTCCACCATGGCGCAGATCGGGCTTCGGATCGAAACAGGCTCATTTCGGCTTTCTTCGCGGGTTCTTGCCCGCAAGGCTTCCACTTTGCGCGTTTTTGCGGTAGTTGCCCGGAAAACAGATCATCCGTCCTTCAGGCCGGTTATCGCCCGGTCCTCTACGACGCATTCCCGGCAGTTACAAGCCGGCACGCCAACAAGGAATTCAAATGGTCAAGGTCATCGCATCTTCCGTCCGCAAGGGTAACGTCATCGACGTCGACGGCAAGCTCTATGTGGTTCTCACCGCCGAGAACTTCCATCCCGGCAAGGGCACTCCGGTGACCCAGGTCAACATGCGTCGCATCGTTGACGGCGTGAAGGTTTCGGAACGCTGGCGCACCACGGAACAGGTCGAGCGTGCCTTCGTCGAAGACGTCAACTTCCAGTTCCTCTATGAAGACGGCGAAGGCTTCCACTTCATGAACCCGGAAAACTACGATCAGATCGTCGTGGACGTGGATACGATGGGCGACCAGAAGGCGTATCTGCAGGAAGGCATGACCTGCGTCCTGTCTATGCATGAAGGTATCGCGCTCGCGCTGCAGCTGCCGCGTCACGTCACGCTCGAGATCGTAGAGACAGAGCCGGTCACGAAGGGACAGACAGCATCGTCCTCCTACAAGCCGGCGATCCTGTCGAACGGCATCCGCACGGCCGTTCCGCCGCATGTTGATACCGGCACCCGCGTCGTCATTGCCACGGAAGACAATTCCTACGTCGAGCGCGCCAAGAACTGATCGAAGCATCAGGCTTCATTCGAGCATAAAAAAAAACCTCCGAGCCGCAGGCTTCGGAGGTTTTTTGTTGTCTGGCGATCCCGCGAGAAGAAATGGGCCGGCGAACCGGCCGGTCCATCCTGTTTCGCTGTTTAGTTTTTCAGAACCAGCTTGGCAGAGGCCACCTGCGCCGTCGGTGATCCGAAGGCATAACCGCCACCGAGTGCGACGTTGAGCGAGACATAGTCCTGCGCCATCTGCTGTACGGCCTGGGCCAGGCTTGCCTGGGCGGTGGAAACTTCGCGCTGTGCGTCGAGAACGTCGAGCAGCGAGGAGGCGCCATCACGATAGCTTGCGGTTGCGAGCTGCAGAGCTTCCTCGTAGGATTTCACGGTCGCACGGAGCGCTGCCACGGTGCGGCCATCGCGGGCAACGGCGGCAAGCGCGTTCTCGACTTCCTCAACGGCATCGAGAACCGTCTGCTTCCAGGACAGATAGGCTTCGCGGGCTGACGATTCGGACGACTTGACGTTGGCACGCAGGGCGCCGCCGTCGAAGATCGGAAGAGACAAGGCCGGACCGAAGGACCAGGACAGGATGCCACTTTCGCCGCTTCCGGCAACGCGGGTGTAGGATGGCGAAATGGAGCCACCGAGCGTAATCGCCGGATAGAGCTGTGCTTCGGCAACGCCGATCTGCGCAACGGCTGCGGCAAGCTGCCGTTCGGACGCACGAATGTCAGGTCGATTGCGGATCAGGTCGGCGGGAATGCCGGTCTTGGTGCTGTAGCGGGCGACCGGCTGGCGGGCACCGCGCTGCAGTTCAGGAAGCAGTGTGGACGCCGGCATGCCGAGAAGCGTCGCGATGCGATGCGCCGCGGTGCGATACTGGGTCTCGAGACCTGGCAGCTCTGACAGTGTCGAGTTCACAAGACCTTCGGCCTGAACAACATCCAGTCTGGAGGCAGCACCGGCTTCCAGCTGAAGCTTGGTGAGATCAAGCGTTTCACGGCGAGAACCGAGGTTCTTTTTGGTGATCGCGATACGCTCCTGATAGTAGCGAACATCGATATAGGCTGCGGCAACCTGCGAAAGCAGGCTCAGGCGCGCAACGTCGACGCTTGCATAGGCGGCGTCGAGACTGGCAAGAGCCGATTCCTTGCTGCGGCGGTAAAGGCCGAACAGATCCAGCAACCAGGACGCGCTGGCTCCACCGACGGCGGATGATTGCGGAGCGGTCGATGTTGGACCGAGCCGCCCGCCGATGTCCTTCGTGCCGCTACGCTCGCCCTGCGCATCGATATCGAGCGACGGAAGACCGCCGGCGCCGGCACTGACGACGGACGCCTGGGCCTGGTTGATGCGTTCCAGGGCCTGAAGAACGCTGAGGTTCTGCGACAGGCCCGTCTGCATGTAGCCGTTCAGGCGCGTGTCGGAAAACGCCGTCCACCAAGCCTTCATGGAAACGTCGCCATTGCTCGTCTGCGCACCCTCGGCAAACTTCGAAGGAAGGGACACTTCCGGCGCCTGATGGTTCGGTCCGACCACGCAGCCGGAAAGGAGGAGCATGACGAGAGGGGCGGCTACGCGAATGGATGTCATATCTTTGTCCCGAAACGCTTAAGAATGGGGCCCCGCGAACAGCGGAGCAAATCACTGCACAGCCTCCCGCTCAGACGAGCGGCGATTCGATGCTGGCAATCCGTTAACAGATTCACACTGTCTTCACTTGTTTTTCACGCTTTGATAACCGGCGCACAACAACAAAGAAGGACGGAACGAAGAAAATTCCGAGCAGTGTTGCAGAAAGCATACCACCCAGCACGCCGATGCCGATGGCGTTTTGAGCGGCAGAGCCGGCGCCCGTTGCGATCGCAAGTGGTACCACGCCGAGAATGAATGCAAGCGACGTCATGATGATCGGACGGAGGCGCAATCTTGCGGCCTCAAGGGTCGCTTCGAGCACGCCCATACCTGTCTCCTGACGATCCTTGGCGAATTCGACGATCAGGATGGCGTTCTTCGCCGCCAATCCGATCGTCGTCAAAAGACCGACCTTGAAGTAGACGTCGTTCGACTGGCCAAGGAGATAGGCTGCAGCCAATGCGCCAAGGACACCGATCGGAACCGCGAGAATGACCGAGAACGGAATCGACCAGCTTTCATAAAGTGCCGCAAGGCAGAGGAATACGATCAGAACGGACAGGCCGTAAAGCATGGGAGCCTGGGAGCCAGACAGCCGTTCCTGATAGGAGATGCCCTGCCAGGCCACTGAGTAGCCACCCGGCAATGCCGCAGTCAGCTTCTCCATCTCGTCCATGGACTGACCGGTGCTGACGCCGGCGCCGGTCGCGCCGTCAAGCGATATGGCACTGACGCCGTTGAACCGCGCAAGCTGCGGCGTGCCCGTGTTCCACTGGACGGTGCTGAAGGACGAAAACGGGACCATCTCGCCGCCGGTGTTGCGCGCAAACCAGTATTTGAGGTCTTCCGGCTGCATGCGGTAAGGCGCATCACCCTGCACATAGACGGGCTTCAGCTTGTTCTCGAGCGTGAAGTCATTGACGTCGCGACCGGCAAAGATGGTCGTCAGCATCGAATTGACCGAAGCGAGGTCGACACCCATCGCACCCAGCTTCTCCTGGTCGAGAAGGATCTGCAGCTGCGTTTCGGTTCTCTGAGAGTTGCTGCGCAGCGAGCCGATATTGCGGTTGCTGCCGGCGATCTGCATCAGCTGTTGCGATGCGCTCGTCAAAGCGGGATTGCCGTTGTTGCCGCTGTCGACAAGGTACATCGAAAAGCCGCTGGAATTGCCGAGGCCCTGGATTGCTGGTGGCAGAAGTGCAAACACCTGCGCGTCACGCAGTCCGAAGAAATGGCGCTGAGCCCGCTGCACAACGGCGGCCGCTTCCTGCTGCGGCTCGGTGCGAACATCGAAATCCTTGAGCTTGGCAAAGATCATCGCATTGTTCTGGCCGGTGCCATTGAAGCTGAAGCCCATCGCACCGAATACCGAAGCGACGCTGTCCTTCTCGTCGTTGAGGAAGAAGGACTCGATCTGCTTGACCACTTCCTCGGTTCTGGCGGTCGTCGAACCGTTCGGAGTCTGGACAAGCACCATCAGAACGCCCTGGTCTTCCTGAGGAAGGAAGGAGCTGGGGAGCCTTGAAAACAACAGACCGCAACCGCCGACAATCAGTGCGAGAAGAAGCATGACGCGCAGCGGCCGCTTCAGAAGGTAGCCGATCGATCCGACATAGCCGTTTGTCGTCTTGTCGAAGCCGCGGTTGAACCAGGCGCCGACGCCCTTTTTCTTCTTCTCGTGATTGACCGGCTTCAGGATCGTCGCGCAGAGCGCCGGCGTCAGCACGATCGCAACCACGGCCGAAAGCAGCATCGCGGAAACGATCGTGATCGAGAACTGGCGATAGATGATGCCTGTCGACCCACCGAAGAAGGCCATTGGAATAAACACGGCCGTCAGAACCAGCGCGATGCCGATGATGGCGCCGGTGATTTCATGCATGGACTTTTCGGTCGCCTCGAGCGGCGACAAGCCTTCCTCGTCCATGATGCGCTCGACGTTTTCGACGACGACGATTGCGTCATCCACGAGAAGGCCGATCGCCAGCACCATGGCGAACATGGTGAGAGTGTTGATCGAATAGCCCGTCAGCGCCAGGATGCCGAATGTCCCGAGCAACACCACCGGAACGGCGACCATGGGGATCAGCGTTGCCCGCAGGTTCTGAAGGAAGACCAGAAGCACCACGAAGACCAGAACGATCGCTTCGATCAGCGTGTGAATGACCTTCTCGATCGACAGCTCGACGAACGGCGTCGTGTCGTAGGGATAGGTGATGCTGACATTTTCGGGAAGCGTCGGCTCGACCCGGTTGAGGGCAGTTTTTACCCTTTCGGCGGTATCAAGCGCATTGGCGCCCGTCGCGAGGTTGACCGCAAAGCCCGCCGCCGGCTTGCCGTTAAAGCGGGAGCTGCCACCATAGCTTTCCTGGCCGATCTCGACCCGGCCGATATCCGATATCCTGACTGTTGCGCCGTCCTGTCCGACTTTGAGGATGATCCGCTCGAAGTCGTCGACGGTGGTCAGCTGGCTCTGGGCTGTCATGGTGACGGTGAGCTGCTGACCTTCCGACACGGGCTGCGCCCCGAGCGAACCAACGGACACCTGGGTATTCTGCGCTTCGATCGCGGATGTGACGTCGGCCGACGTCAACTGGTATTTCTGCAGCTTGAAGGGATCGAGCCAGACGCGCATTGCATAGCCTGAGCCGAAGATATTGATGCTGCCGACGCCTTCCAGGCGCTTCACCTGATCTTCGATCTGGGTCGAGAACACGTCGCCGAGATCGACCGAACTGCGCTTGCCGTCCGACGACACAAGCGCGCCGACCATCAAGATACTGGAGGTGGAGCGCGAGACTTCGATGCCGGACTGCTGCACGACGTCAGGCAGCTGCGACTGTACCAGCTGCAACTTGTTCTGCACCTGAACCTGGGCGATATCAGGCATGATCGAGTTGCCGAATGTCAGCGTGACGGTCGCGCGTCCCGTTGACGACGACGAGTTCATGTAGGTGAGATCGTCGAGTCCGGTCATGCCGTCTTCGATGATCGTTGTGACCGATTTCTCGACGGTTTCGGCGCTGGCGCCGTTATAGCTGGCAGAAATGCGCACCGTGGTCGGGGCGATATCCGGATATTGCGAGATCGACAGCGTGGTGATGGCGAGCGCACCACCGAGCATGATCACGATCGCAATAACCCAGGCGAAGACGGGCCGCCGGATGAAGTAATGGGCCATTCACTTGTTCCTTGCCGTATTCGGGGCGGCGTTCTTCGCGTTGTTGCGGGATGCGGACCTCAACCTCTACGGCTTCGGCGCATCAACCTTCGGCTTCTCGACAGTAAATCCCTGCTCGTTGACCGTGACTTCGACGGGCTGGACGGCGGCGGCGTCGGCAATCCACTGGAACCCGTCGACGATCAGGCGATCGCCATCCGCGATGCCGTCGGTGACCAGCCAGTTGTTGCCGGATGTGGTGCTGACCGTGAAGGTCCGCGTTTCCACCTTGTTATCCGCGCCAACAAATTTCGCCGTCAGTTCGCCACGGGCATTGCGGGTCGCGGCACGCTGCGGGATCAGATAGCCGTTTTCGTTGCCAAGCGTCACCGTCGCACGCACATACATGCCGGGCAGAACGATATTGTCCGGGTTGGGGAACACGGCACGGATCTGAAACGTGCCGGTGGTTTCGCTGACAGCCATTTCCGACATGTCGAGCTTGCCGGCAGGTTCGTAAGCCTTGCCGTCCTCCAACCGCAATCGGATCTCGGCGTTGCGAGGATCGCCGGTGACCCGTCCGGACGCAAAGGCTGCACGAAGCTCCAGGAGATTGGTGCTGGAATCGATGAGATCGATATAGATCGGATCGAGCTTGCGCAGTGTCGACAGCGCGTCGGTCTGGTTGGCGGTGACGATATTGCCGAGGCTGACATTGGAGATGGTCGTGACGCCATCGAACGGTGCCCGGATCTTGGTCAGGTCGAGATCGATCTCGGCCGATTGCAGAGCGGCCTGGGCCTGCGCCACATCGGCCTGGGCCTGAAGCAGGGTGACCTTGGCATTTTCATATTCGATCTGCGTCGCACCGCTGTTGACCAGCCGCTCGTAGCGGGTGAGGTTTGCCTGCGCGGCCGGGATGCTGACTTCGGCCTTGGAAAGGCTCGCTCTCGCCTGCGCAACGGTCGCCTCGTAAAGATTGTCCTCGATCTGATAGAGGATGTCGCCCGCCTTGACTTCGCTTCCTTCCTTGAAGCTGATCTCACGAATGGCGCCGGTCACACGCGGCCTGATCTGGGTCGTCTGGAATGCAACGGCGCGGCCCGGCAAAATCGAGGTAATCGGCCGCTCGGCCTTTTGCATGACGACGACACTGACGGCCTGCGGCGGCTTCTGAGGTGCGCCGCCGGCTGGAGCGTTTGCGGTCTGCTGATCGGAATCGCTGCAGGAGGCGAGCAAGACCGTTAAAAGGAGGGGGAGAAGCAGTTTGCGGGGGGTCATCGTTGGATCCAGGGCCGGTCGTTGCGCATTCCGAAGAACCGGATTTCCTCGGGAGGGACAGGTTAACCCACAAAAAGCGGGAGGAAGCATGGCAAGGGGCGGAACCGCCACAGCCCAGCCTCGAAGTGACGTAATTCACTTATCGTCACTTTGCAAGCGGGCTTTGCAGTGCAGCATTCACGAGTTCGACAAGTCCGTCGCAGCGGGCATGCAGCTCCGCCTCGTCGGCATGTATAAGAAAGACATGGTGGAGGACCCCTGCAAAGCAAGGGGCAACGCTCCGCCCGATGGTACTTTCCGGTGCGGACTTGTAAACCCCGGTTTCGAAGCCGTGGCGAACGACGCTTTCGAAAAGATCCTCGATGAGCTTTCGATAATGCCGGCCGCTGGGCAGGTCGGTACTTGCCATCATGGCCAGCATTTCGAAAAACAGCGGATTATCCCTGATATCGGCCAGATGCGCGTCCATCAGGCGGCGCGCGACAAGCCCCAGCCTCGCCGGCGCCGGGACGGAATCGTCCTTCGCGTCGAAGCGACCGATCATCCTGGTGGTGTGCCGGTCGCAGATTGCATCCGCAAGCACCGTCTTGGATTGAAAGTGCTTGAAGACATTGGCGGGCGACATCTGCAATTCG